>CAXTSK010000327.1:2658-6285 GCA_964246655.1 uncultured Pyrinomonadaceae bacterium | reverse complement strand
CCTACAAGTTCTTAGACACGTTCCTGGGCGAGATGGCCGCGCTCTTCCCCGACGCGTACATGCACATCGGCGGCGACGAGAACACGGGCAAGCAGTGGGAGAGGAACCCTCAGATTCAGGAGTTCATGAAGGCAAAGGGGCTCAAGGACAAACACGCGCTCCAGACTTACTTCAACCAGCGGCTCCTGAAAATCTTGCAGAAGCACAAAAAGCGCATGATGGGCTGGGACGAGATCTTCCAGCCCGATTTGCCAAAGGACGTGGTCATACACTCGTGGCGCGGCACGAAGGCGCTGGCCGAGGCGGCGCGCCAGGGCTACGACGGCGTGCTCTCGAACGGCTACTACATCGACCTCGTCTACCCCGCGTCGGCTCATTACCTGAATGATCCATTGCCGGAAGGGAACGGGCTGACTGATGCGGAGGCGGCGCACGTGCTCGGCGGCGAGGCGACGATGTGGGGCGAGTGGGTGACGCCCGAGACGATAGACTCGCGCATCTGGCCCCGCACGGCCGCCGTCGCCGAAAGGCTCTGGTCGCCGCGCGACGTGAGGGACGTTGAAGACATGTACCGCCGCCTCGCCGTCGTGAGCGTGCGCTTAGAAGAACTCGGGCTCACGCACGAACGCAATCAGGCGATGATGCTGCGGAGGCTGGCGGGCGGCGCGTACCCGCCCGCGCTCGAAACGCTCGCCTCAAACGTCGAGCCCGTCAAGGAGTACCGGCGCTACCAGCAGCGACCGCAGACGATGCTCTCGCCGCTGACGGGACTCATCGACGCGGCGCAGCCCGACTCGGCGGTGGCGCGCGGCTTCACGCGAAGGGTCAACCTCCTCCTCTCCGACGCGCCGCGCTTCGCGCTGCACTTCAGCACCCTGCGCGACACGCTCACGTCGTGGCGCGACGCGGGGCCCGTGCTCGAAGCGCTGATCGACCGTTCGCCCGCGCTCGCCGAGGCGCGACCGCTCGCGCGCGACCTCTCCGCGGCGGGCGCGATAGGGCTCGAAGCGCTCTCTTACATACAGCAGGGCGTCGCGCCCACGGCCGAGTGGCGCGACGCGCGACTGGCCGCGCTCGCGGAGGTCGCCAAGCCGAAGGCCGCGCTCGAATTCCCCTTCCTGCCCGCGCTGCGCGAACTGGTGCACGCGGCCTACGAGCAGCCGCAGCTCAAGACCGAGGCGCCCGCCGACTGGCGCAAGCGCGTTCGCGAACTCGCGAACCCTAAGGCTCGTCCTTGAACGCGAAACTTGAGAGTGATGTTGATCGAATTCACCACAGAGGCACAGCTTGAAGCAGTTGACGCTCGAAGAGAAGATTAAGCTGCGCGGCAAGGCGACGCTGAAGTGACTTAAGTCGCGGCGGGGCCGTCGAAAGGTGCCGCCCTTCAGACGCGCTCCAGGATGACGACCTTGCCGCGGTAGTCGAAGGTGGCGACGAAGTTCTGTAAGAGGGCCGAGCCCGCGAGCGCGCCGTTGTCCCCAAGCATCGCGTCCACGGGCGAGCCCTTCGGGTAGATGGCGACGGGCACGTCCGAGAACTCCACGGGGCCGAGGCGCAGCAACCGTATGGAGTCCACGCGCGCCGCGCCCTTCTCGGGCGGGGTCTCGAAGCCTAGCTTCTTCGCCGTGGCGGAGTTGAGCGCGACGACCGTCACCGTGCCCGTGTCGAGCAGCACCTTGGCCGGCTTGTCGTTGAACATGATCTTTTCGACCAGGGGCAGCGTCAGCGTCCGGTGGAAGATGTCCTCCTTCTGGGTCATCGGGAAGACGGCCACCCCGCTCTTACCGCGCAGCGCCTCGGCCGCGGGCTTGTCGAGGAAGCGGAGCACCCGCTTGCCGAAGTCGAACTGCACCGCGCGCCCCTTCAGGAAGTCCTGGCCGAGGACGCCGAAGATTTCGCGCCCGAGCGCGCGGCTGTAGTCCTCCGTCAGGCCGAGGATCATGTCGAGACTCTCGCCCGCAGGGCCGACCCGCAAGTCCGGCACCTTCGCGAAGCTGATGATGCGGTCGTTGTGTCCGGTGACGGGCGGCACCCCCGTGTAGTACGCCTGAAGCTTGTACTTCTGAAGCATCTCGCCGCCGATGGTGGAGTGATCGGCCCCGGTCGAGATGATGACCTGCGCCGGCTCCTTGCCCTTGATCTTCGCCTCGACGATCACGTAGCCCTTCTCGAACGTGAAGGGCACCTCGCCGACCCCTTCGTCCGCGGGCGCGGCGGCGCAGGGCGCGCCAAAGGCGATCAAGAGCGTGAGCGCAGTCAGCGTCAACCTCCGCATGTGTTGAATCCTCCTGTGGGCTGTTTTGTCGGCCGCCGCCCGCGCGGCCCTAGCGGTAGACGCGGACGTAATCGACGTACATCTTCTGCGGGAAGACGGTGGTCGCGTCCGGGTCGCCGGGCCAGTAGCCGCCGACGGCGAGGTTGAGCAGGACGAAGTGCGGGTGGTCGAAGACCCACGCCAACCCCGCGGGCAGGTCGGCGGGCGTGCGCGTCTGGTAGAGGTTGCCGTCCACGTACCAGCGTATCCGGTTCGGCTCCCACTCGACGGCGAAGACGTGGAAGGCGTCGCCGAACGCGCCCGAGGTCAAAGCGTACGGCGCGCCGATGCCGCCCGCGCCCGAATAGCCGGGGCCGTGGATCGTGCCGTGCACGATGGAAGGCTCGCGGCCGATGTTCTCCATGATGTCGAGCTCGCCGCACGCGGGCCAGCCCGCCGTCGTGATGTTGTTGCCGAGCATCCAGAAGGCGGGCCAGATGCCCTGGCCGTAGGGGAGCTTCACGCGCGCCTCGAAGCGGCCGTAAGCCTGCTCGAACTTGCCCTGCGTCTTCAGGCGCGCGGAGGTGTACCGGCATTCGCCGTACCAGCAGCGGTACTTCTTCCCCGGAGACTCCTTGTAGGCCGTGATGACGAGGTTGCCCGCGCCGTCCAGCGACGCGTTCTTCGTCGTGTTGGTGTAGTACTCGCGCTCGTGGTTGCCCCAGCCGTTCGAGCCGTTGCCGACCTCGGCGACCCACTTCGTCCCGTCCACGGCCGACCCGGCCGCCCCGTCGAACTCGTCGCTCCACGCGAGCGTCCACGTCGTCTGCGCCGAGGCCGTCGCGCTCGACAGCGCGAGCAACGCGGCGGCGAGGCACAACCGTGCGAAAGACAAAGGCAGCGTGGCTCTCATCCTCCCTCCATCCGCAATCCGAAATCCGCATTCCGCAATCGGATTATAACCCGTGCGGGCGGGGACTTGCGCAAACGCGCGGGAAGGGGTAGTAATGTGACAAACCGACAAACAGGGAAGACAAGGGAAGAAAGCCGTGGAGTTTTACGCCGCCCTCGTTCTCGCGCTCGCGCTGGCCGCCATAGCCGGCGTGCTCTACTTCTACGTGATGTTCCTCGAAGGGCGCTCGCGCCAGATGAAGAGGCACATCACCGAACTCGAACGCTCAAACGGGGAGCTGCGCCGCGAGCTGGAACAGACGCGCGCCCTGCTCGACCGAGAGCTGGAGCACAGCCGCACGCTCTGGCCCGAGTTGCTCGACGACGCGGGCGACGTGTCGCGGAATTGAGAGCAATAGGCAGTAGTAGAGCCTGAGCGAGACGCGCAGGCGGGCCGCCTCCGGCGCGGCGGCGCGCAGGGG
>CAXTSK010000327.1:0-2648 GCA_964246655.1 uncultured Pyrinomonadaceae bacterium | reverse complement strand
ACCCCCCCCCCCCGCCCCCCCCCCCACCCCCCCCCCCCCCCCCCCCCCCCTACTGCCTACTTTCATTCCACCTTCCCCTGCAACTTCACTTCGCGCGGGGCGCCCGCTTCGGCCGTCAGCTCGACGGGCACGAGCCAGACGAGCGTCTTGATGCGGCAGGTGCCCGTGTTGTCCTCGCGGCAGTAGTAGAGCCTGAGCGAGACGCGCAGGCGGGCCGCCCCCGGCGCGGCGGCGCGCAGGGGCACGCGCAAGGGCAGGCGCAGGTCTTTGACCGTCCTGCCTGTAGACTTCGGGTCGGCGTCAACCAGCGCGAGGCTCTGCGCGCCGTCCTCAACCGCGACCGTGTAGCGGTTGGGCGCGTCCGGGTTGACGTGATAGCCCGCGGGCAGCGCCACGTCTACGACGAGCGAGGCGTCGCCCGCGGCCGCGAGACGTTGCGTGGAGAGTTTCGACTGTTCGGCGTTGGGCGCCGCCTCGCCCGACTCCGCGGCGTCCGCGGCGGCGTTCGCGACGGGCGGCTGAAGCCCTTGCATACGCAGGGTCGTCGTCTGCTTCGTCGAGAGGTCTACGACGCGCACGGCGTGGTTGTTGGTGTCGGCGACGTAGAGCTTTCCTCGCGCGACGCTCAAGCCGCCCGGCTCGTAAAACTCGGGGCGCGCGCCGTCCGCCTGCCCGGCCTTGCCCGTGCCCGCGAAGGTCGAGACGCGGCGCGTGCGCGGGTCGAGCACCTTGAGCTTGTGGTTGTACGTGTCGGCGATGAAGAGCCGGCCCGCGACCAGCGCGAGGCCGAGCGGGTGCTGCAAACGCACCGAGTCGCCCTCGCCGTCGCGGTCGCCGAACTCGAAGAGGTCGCCGCCCGCGAGCGTCCGCACCTCCTCACCCCCTATGGCGCGGATGATGTTCGACTCGGCGTCGGAGACGTAGAGCGTCGAGTCGCCGACGGCGAGCCCCGAAGGCTGTGCAAAGCTCGCGGCGGACGTGTCCTCGAACTCTCCCAGACGCTTCCCGTCGGCGCGCGCCTCGCGCCCCGTGCCCGCGTAGACGGAGACCGCGCGCGCGTCCAAATCCAGTTTCCAAATCTGGTGCGGCCCGGCCATCGCGATGTAAAGAGACCGCCCCGCGAGCGCCAAGTCCCACGGCGAGCTGAGCGCCGTCGTCAGGGCAGGCCCGCCGCGCACACTGTAGTCGCGCAACTGCGCGCCCGTGCCCGCGGCCGTCTCGACCATCTTCGACTTGAGGTCTGCGCGGCGCAGCATATGGTTGCGCGTGTCGGCGACGTATAGCATCTCGCCGTCGAGCGCGAGCCCCTGCGGGCCGTCGAAGGTCGCCGCGTCGAACGCGCCGTCACGCCTCCCGCGCGCGCCCGAGCCGATGGTGTAAAGAAGAGTCCCGTCGAGTCGTGTGGCGACGACGCGGTTGTGGTTCGAGTCGGCGACGAAGAGGCGGTCGCCCTTCTCGTCGGCCAGAACTTTGCCGGGGAAGGCGAGCGGCAGGTCGCCCGTCTTTGCGCGCTCAAGGGCGAACTTGAGGGGGCGCGCGTCGAGCGTCCCGCGCTTCTTCGCCTCCGCGATGAGTTGGCCGATGGCGCCGTCGATCACCTCGTAGTTCCCCTCGCCCGCGACCTGTCCGACGACGTAGCCGGACGGGTCGATGAGCACCTGCGTCGGCCACGCGCGCACGGCGTACGCGTTCCAGATGCGGAAGTCGGCGTCGTTCACAACCGGGTGTTCGAGCCCGTAGCGGAGGATGATGCGGCGTATGTTCTCCGTCTCCTTCTCGTTCTCGAACTTGGCGGAGTGGACGCCGATGACGACGAGTTCGTTCGGATACTTCTCCTCCAAGCGTTTGAGGTCGGGGATGACGTGCATGCAGTTGACGCAGCCGTAAGTCCAGAAGTCGAGCAGCACGACCTTGCCGCGCAGGCCCGCGACGGAGAGCGGCTTGTCCGTGTTCAGCCACCCGCGCCCGCCTTCAAGCTCCGGCGCGCGCACGCGCCCTCTCTCGCGCGTCGAAGACACGTCGTCACCGCCTTTCTCGCCTTGCGCCCGCGCGCCCGCCGCCAGCAGCAGGCAGAGCGACAGCGCCGACAGCAGCACTTTCATCGTCACTCCTTCGGCCCTTCCAACAACTGGTCGAGGCGATCTACAGCGCGGCGCAGGTGCGGGATCGTGATCGAGCCGCCGACGACGAGCGCGACGTTGAAAGCGTCGAGGAACTCCGCGCGCGTGACGCCGACCTCGACGCACTGCTTGATGTGGTAGGTCACGCAGTCGTCGCAGCGCAGCACGGCCGAGGCGACGAGCCCCATCAGCTCCTTCGTCTTCTTGTCGAGCGCGCCCTGCTCGTACGCCTGCGTGTCGAGCGCGAAGAAGCGCTTGATGCCGAGGTGGCCCGACCCGAGCAGGCGCTCGTTCATCTCCGCCCGGTAACGGTCGAATTCGTCCATCGTCCCCTCCCCTTCTTTGAGCCTGCGGTTTGCCGACAGTTTACCAGACGTGCTAGAACCGAGACATTCAGCATGAGCGAGCACGAAGAGAAGGATGCAGGCACGACGCCGCGCGCAGCAGGCCGCGCGTTACTTCTGCGGCGGGCGGGCGGCCACGCCTTCGCCGTCTACGCCGAAGAGTGCGAGTGCGTCACGCCCTGGG
>CAXTSK010000326.1:3225-6344 GCA_964246655.1 uncultured Pyrinomonadaceae bacterium | reverse complement strand
GTGCTGGGGACGCAGCGGCCGACCGTCGGCCTGATGTCCATCGGCGAGGAAGAGGCGAAGGGGAACGACCTGACGAAAGAAGCGTTCCCTCTGCTGCGCGAGCTTTCGAGCCTGAACTTCGTCGGCAACGTCGAGGGGCGCGACGTTTTCTCCGGGCAGGTGGACGTGATCGTGACCGACGGCTTCACGGGCAACGTCATCCTCAAGCTCTCAGAGGGCTTGCAGGACGCGGTCGTGACATTGATTAAGCGCGAGCTGTCGGCCTCGGTCATCACGAAGACGGGCGCGGTGCTCGCCCGTCCCGCGTTCCAGAATTTGAAGAAGCGGCTCGACTACGCCGAGTACGGCGGGGCGCCGCTCCTCGGCGTGCGGAAGATCGTCGTCGTCGGCCACGGCAGCTCGAACGCGCGCGCCGTCCGCAACGCCATCCGCAGCGTGAAAGAGTTCTCCGAGCACGGCGCGCAGGAGCGCATCGAGCGCGGCATCGCCGAGACGAACGCCCGCGAGTCGGTCGCGCTGCACGGGAACGATGAACAGTAGGCAGTAGGCAGATGGCAGCAGGCAGTCAAAGATTATTGCCTTTCAACTGCCTGCTGCCTGTAAATTTTTTTTCATTTTCAAGTGCGTGCTCCCTTGGGCCTACTGCCTACTTCTTCAGTTCAGCGTTCATACTTCCTAGTTTCTTTGTGGTATGTTCTCAGGCACCTTAAGAAAGCAGGCAGGCTGATGGCAGAAGTCAGATCGGCAATACTCGGCACGGGTCGCGCCTACCCGCAGGGCATCCTGACGAACGCCGACCTCGAAAGGATGGTCGAGACCTCGGACGAGTGGATCACCACGCGGACGGGCATCAAGGAGCGCCACCGCGCCTCCGAGGCCGAGTACACTTCGATGTTCGCCGTCGAAGCCTCGCGCCAGGCCATCGAGCGTGCGCGCATCGACCCGTTGGAGATCGGCCTCGTCATCTGCGCCACCGTCTCGCCCGACCAGATTTTGCCCTCGACGGGTTGTCTCATCCAGGCCGAGCTGGGCGCGCACCGCGCCGCCGCCTTCGACCTCGTCGCCGCCTGCTCCGGCTTCCTCTACGGCCTGACGATGGCCGACAAGATGATTCAGACGGGGCAGGTGCGCTATGCGCTCGTCATCGGCGCGGAGGTCTTGTCGCGCTACGTGGACTTCACGGACCGCTCGACCTGCATCCTCTTCGGCGACGGCGCGGGCGCGGCCGTGATGGGGCCGGCCGAGGGCGACCGCGGCGTGCTCTCGACGCGCATCTACTCCGACGGGCGCTTCGCCGAACAGCTCTACTCGCCGGGCGGCGGCACGCGCATCAAGCCGACGGCCGAGACGCTCTCGCAGGGATTGCACTACTTCAAGATGAAGGGGAACGAGCTGTTCAAGATCGCGGTGCGCTCGATGACCGACGTGTCGGTCGAAGTCTTGAAAGAGGCCGGGTACAAGCCCGAGGACGTGAAGCTCTTCATCCCGCACCAGGCGAACCAGCGCATCACGGACGCGGTGGCGTCGAGGCTGAACGTGGACGGCTCCATCGTCTACTCGAACATCGCCTATCACGGCAACACCTCCGCGGCCTCCGTCCCCATCGCGCTCGACGAGTGCGTCGAGAAGGGGATGATGTCCGAGGGCGACCTCGTGCTCCTCGCCTCCTTCGGCGGCGGCGTCACGTGGGGCGGGGCGTTGATTAAGTGGTAGGTCAGTTTTCAGTTTTTAGTTTTCAGCTAAGACAAGAAGCTGAATTCTGCTGACTGAAAACTGAAAACTGAAAACTATGTCGGTTGCATACATCTTTCCGGGTCAAGGATCGCAGGCGCCGGGTATGGGGCGCGAGCTGGCGGAGAAGTACGCGGCCGCGCGCGAGGTCTTTGAAGAGGCGGACGAGGCTCTGGGGTTCAAGCTTTCGCGCCTGTGCTTCGAGGGTCCGGCGGAAGATTTGCAGTTGACCGAGAACACGCAGCCGGCGATTCTCGCGACCTCGGTCGCGGCGCTGCGTGCGGTCGAAGCCGCAGGGCTGCCGCGGCCGGACTTCGTGGCCGGGCACAGCCTCGGCGAGTATTCGGCGCTGGTGGCGGCGGGCGCTTTGAGCTTGAGGGACGCCGTGACGGTCGTCCACAAGCGCGGGCGCTACATGCAGGAGGCCGTGCCCGTCGGCGCGGGCGCGATGGCCGCCGTCATGGGCGCGGACATCGAGATGGTCGAGGCCGTATGCCGTGAGGCCGCGCGCGAAGGTGAGATTTGCTCCGCCGCGAACATCAACTCGCCCCAACAGATTGTCATCGCCGGGAGCGCCGCCGCGGTCGAGCGCGCTCTGCCCATCTTGAAAGAACGCGGGGCGAAGCGAGCCATACCTTTGAAGGTGAGCGCGCCCTTCCACAGCGCGCTGATGCTGCCGGCGCAGGAGCGTCTGGCGGCCGACCTCGACGAGATTGAGTTCAACGACTTGAGCGTGCCGCTCGTCACGAACGTTGACGCCGCCGTCATCCGCACGGGCTCCGAGGCGCGCGCCGCGCTCGTGCGACAGGTCTCAAGCCCCGTGCGCTGGCGCGAGTCAGTCGAGCTGCTGACGCGCGAGGGCGTCCGTACTTTCGTGGAGGTCGGGCCGGGGAAGGTCTTGAGCGGGCTCGTCCGCCACACGACGCAAGAGGCGCACGCGATGCACGTCGAGGACGCCGCCAGTCTCGACGCGGCACGGGCGGCACTCGAAGCCGGGAGTAAGGCTGCGACGGGCGACTAGGGTTTACGGTTTTCCAACTTCAGACGCAGAGGAGCAGGACTAATGGCCGATCAGGAGATCGAGAATAAGGTTAAGCAGATCATCATCGACGAGCTGGGCGTGGACGAGAACGAGGTCACGCCGAACGCGCGCTTCATCGACGACCTTGGCGCCGACTCGCTCGACACGGTCGAGCTGGTCATGCGCTTCGAAGAGGAGTTCGGCATCGAGATTCCCGACGAGGACGCCGAGAAGATTCAGAGCGTCCGCGACGCCTACAACTACATCGACCAGCACCAGGCGAAGAAGTAGTTCCGCGCCTCTGTCGTCGCGCCGGGCGCAAGCGTTTCAGTTACCGGCGCGCCAAAACGCCGCGCGTTTTTTAGAC
>CAXTSK010000326.1:0-3215 GCA_964246655.1 uncultured Pyrinomonadaceae bacterium | reverse complement strand
CTTATTTGAGCGCGGCCGACCCGCCCCTGCGCGAGCCGTCGCGCGGGGTGCGCGCGGCCTTCCGAGAGGGCCGGCGCCGTCCGCACTCCTTCGGAGGAGCAGAAGCTTTGAAACGTCGCGTAGTGGTTACGGGCATGGGGCTGGTCACGCCCTGCGGGCACACCGTCGGGGAGACCTGGTCGGCGCTGATGTCGGGCAAGAGCGGCGTCGGCTACATCGAGAAGTTCGACACCGAGAAGTTCTCCGTCAAGATCGGCGCCGAGGTCAAGAACTTCGACCCGCTCAAGTTCATCGAGAAGAAGGAGGCCCGCAAGATGGGCACCTTCATCCACTTCGCCGTCGCGGCCGCCGACGAGGCCGTCTACGACGCGGGGCTCATCGAGCGGGGGCAGAAGCTCTACGACCGCTACGGCGAAGAGACTTCCTGGCGCATCGGCACCTACATCAGCAGCGGCATCGGCGACTTCTGGGCCATCGAGCGCGAGCACTCGAAGTTGTTGGACGAAGGCCCACACCGCGTCTCGCCCTTCTTCATCCCGTCTTCCATCGTCAACCTCGCCGCCGGGCAGGTCTCCATCCGCTTCGGCGCGAAGGGGCCGAACTCGGCGACGGCGACGGCCTGCTCGGCCGGCGCGCACGCCATCGGCGACTCTTTAAAGATCATCCAGCGCGGCGATGCCGACGTGATGATCTGCGGCGGCGCGGAGTCTGCCATCACACCGATGTCGGTCGCGGGCTTCGCCGCGATGCGCGCGCTCTCGACGCGCAACGACGACCCCGAACACGCCTCGCGCCCGTTCGAGCGCGACCGCGACGGCTTCATCATCGGCGAGGGCGCGGGGCTCCTGATTCTGGAAGAGCTTGAGTTCGCGAAGGCGCGCGGCGCGAGGATTTACGCCGAACTGGTCGGCTACGGCATGACGGCCGACGCCTTCCACATCACGATGCCGGACGAGACCGCGTCGGGCGCCGTGCGCGTGATGACGATGGCTTTGAAGGACGCGGGCGTCGCGCCGGGGCAGGTCGGCTACGTCAACGCGCACGGGACTTCGACGCCGTACAACGACAAGTTCGAGACGCTCGCCATCAAGAAGACCTTCGGCGAGCACGCCTACAAGCTCGCGGTCAGCTCGACGAAGTCGATGACCGGCCACCTGCTCGGCGCCGCGGGCGGCATCGAGGCGGTCTTCTCCGTCCTCGCCATCCACGACGGGCGGCTCCCGCCGACCATCAACTACGTCAACCCCGACCCCGACTGCGACCTCGACTACGTCCCCAACGAGCCGCGAGAGGCGCGCCTCGACTACGCGCTCTCGAACAGCTTCGGCTTCGGCGGCACGAACGCGGCGCTGCTCTTCAAGAGATTCGAAGAATAGTTTTCAGTTTTCAGTTTTTAGTTTTCAGCAGAGAGAAGCTGCCGGCTAAAAACTGAAAACTGAAAACTGAAAACTGCCTTTATGAAAATCGTCGTCTTAATGAAGCAAGTCCCGAACAAGGACGCTGTCCTGCGCGTGCGCGGGGACGGGAAGTGGGTGGAGGAGGGCGACCTGTCGTTCGAGGTGAACGAGTCGGACGGGTACGCGCTCGAAGAGGCTTTGCGGTTGAAGGAGAAGAAGGGCGGCGAGGTCGTCGTCGCCACGCTCGGGCCGCAGCGCGCGAAGTCGGTCATCAAGGACGCGCTGGCGCGCGGCGCCGACCGCGCGATTCATGTTGTCACGGACGACTTCGGGCAGGCCGGACCGTTCGCCGCGGCGAAGGTTCTGGCGGAGGCCGTGCGCGGCGAGTCGCCCGACCTCGTGCTGGCGGGCTTACAGTCCGACGACCACGGCTACGGGCAGACGGGCGTCATCGTGGCGGAGATCCTGGGACTGCCGCACGCGACCATCGTCATCGAGGTTGACTGGTCGGGCGAGCAGTTGCGCGTCAAGCGCGAGCTGGAGAGCGGCTGGTATCAGTGGTACACGATGCAGACGCCCGCGCTTTTGACCATCCAGTCGGGCATCAGCCAGATACGCTACGCCACGCTCAAGGGCATCATGGCCGCGAAGAAGAAGGAGATTCGCGAAGTCCAACCGGCCATCGCCGCGGGCGAGGGCGAGTTCCAGACCGTCGAGCGCGTCTACCTCCCGCTCAAGCAGAAGCAGACGCAGTTCCTCGGCGACGGCGACGCCAAGAAGGGCGCCGCGCAACTCGCCGAGAAGCTCCGCAACGAAGCAAGAGTTATCTAAGCAATCATGAGCAACGGAATACTCGTCTTCATCGAGCACCGTCAAGGTGCCATCAACAAAATCTCCTTCGAGGCCGTGGCCGCGGCGCAGCAGTTGGGCGCTGGTCTGGGGCAAGAGGTGACGGCGGTCGTGCTCGGCGCGGACGCGGCGCTCGCGAACGAGGTCACGGGCTTCAAGCTGGCGGGCGTCGTGTCGGCCGAGAACCCGAAGCTCGCCGACTACACGCCCGACGCCTACGCCGACGCCTTCGAGCAGGTCGTGCGTGCGCGCGACCCGCAGTACGTCATCTTCCCGCACACGTACCTCGTCCGCGACTTCGCGCCGAAGCTGGCCGCCCGCTTCGGCAAGGGGCTCGTGAGCGACTGCATCCGCATGAAGGCCGAGGGCGGCAACGTCGTCTTCACGCGCCGCCTCTTCCAGGGGAAGATGGACGCGGACGTTTCGGCGCGGGGCGAAGGGACGACGTTCGCTACCTTCCAGTCGGGCGCCTACCGCGGCGACCAGGCGGAGCGCGCCGAGGGCACTACGGTCGAGTCGTTGCAGGTCGAAGTCGGCGAGGTGCGCATGCAGCCGGAGGCGCCGTTCCAGGAGGTGAAGCAGGCCGTCGATTTGAGTAAGACGGACGTGATCGTCGCCGTCGGCCGCGGCATCAAGAGCCAGGAGAACATCGCGCTGGCGCAGAAGTTGGCCGAGTTGCTCGGCGGAGACATCGCCGCGTCGCGCCCCATCTGCGACGCGGGGTGGCTGCCGATTGACAGGCAGATCGGCTCGTCGGGGCAGACGGTCGCGCCGAAGCTCTACATCGCGCTCGGCATCTCGGGCGCCATCCAGCACCTCGTCGGGATGAAGAACGCGGGCACCATCGTCGCCGTCAACAAAGACCCGGAGGCGCCCATCTTCGACATCGCCGACTACGGCATCGTCGGCGACCTCTTTGAAGTTATCCCAGTCCTGACAGAAGAAATTAAAAAGCTCAAAGGATGAAAA
>CAXTSK010000325.1:0-6345 GCA_964246655.1 uncultured Pyrinomonadaceae bacterium | reverse complement strand
CGTCTGCGTCAACATGGCCCGCGCCGCGGGCATCCCGGCCCAACGCCTCTACCTCGAAGGCGAGAAGTCGCACGTCGTCAGCGTCGTGAACAGGGAGGACGGTGCCGTGCTCGTCGTGGACTCCTCCGCCGACCCTTACTACTTTCAGGAGTTGGAACCGCTCTCCACGCTCACCTCGCACAAGGAGTTCCGAACGTTCTCGACCTGGCGTCGCACGCGCTCCCTGCGTGAAATGCCGTCCAACTTCGTCAGCCTCGGCCCGCTCGCCTACCTCTTCGAGAACCCCCACGCGCTCCTCGCCTGCCTCTGCCTCCTCGCCTCCGCGGCGACCTTCGCGCTCTCCGTCCACGCCGCCCGTCAACTCCCGCACGCCAGACCGCGCGCCTCCGAAAAAAACTTTCACGGATACGCGGCGTTCGAGGGTTAGTTTAGACACGAAGACGAGACCTCGGAGCGCACTCAACCCTCTACTAATCACGCCCGAACGCGAAAGCAGAGCCGTTTTCGAAATTGAATCGCCGTATGGTATAAGGGTGATTAGAAGTCATCTTACAGGCTGATGCGGTGTAACGTTCTGACTGGTTCAGGTCGCCGTCGTACGCCGGGTACTGCGCAATGATTAACGGATTACGTGAACAACTGCTCAAGGATTTGGAAGGGGCTCGGACGCAGAAGGATATCGAAGAGGTACGCGTCCGCTACCTCGGCCGGAAGGGTCTGCTCGCCCGCGTAGGTAAGGAGACCGACTTCTCGAACATGTCTCTGGACGAGAAGCGGGCGTTCGGCAAGACTTATAACGAGCTCCTCCAGTTCGCACAGGAGGCCGTCGAACGGGCCGCCGGAGCCAAATCCGTCGAGCGCCGCGAAGAGCAGTTGGACCTCACGCTGCCCGGCACGGGTGTCAGCGTGGGGAGTTTGCACCCCGTCACGCTCGTGCAGATGCAATTGGAAGAGGTCTTCGCCGGACTCGGCTTCATGACCCTCCCGGGCTACGAGGTGGAGACCGAGTTCTTCAACTTCGACGCGCTCAACGTGCCGTCCGACCACCCCGCGCGGGAGATGCAGGACACCTACTGGCTTGAGAACGGGCTGCTGCTGCGGACGCATACCTCTGCCTCACAGGTCAGGGCTCTGCGCCGGTTCGGCGCGCCCCTGCGGGCCATCTTCCCCGGCCGCTGCTTCCGCTACGAGACGGTGGACGCGACACACGATAACACCTTCTTTCAGTTGGAAGGGTTGATGGTTGACCGCGACATCTCCGTGGCCAAGCTCATCGCGGTCATGAAGCTGCTCCTCGGCGAGGTCTTCGAGAGCGAGGTGACCGTGCGCCTCCGGCCCGGGTACTTCCCCTTTGTCGAGCCGGGCTTCGAGCTTGACCTGCAATGCCTGCTCTGCCACGGCGCGGGGTGTCAGACCTGCGGCAACGGCTGGATCGAGCTGATGCCCTGCGGGCTTGTGCACCCCAAGGTGCTTGAGCACGGCGGGGTGAATCCCGACCTCTACAGCGGCTTCGCCTTCGGCCTGGGCCTGACGCGCCTAGCCATGATGAAGTTCGGCATCCCCAACATCCGACTCTTCAACTCAGGCGACGTGCGCTTCTACGGCCAGTTCCCCGCGGCCGTCTGAGGCGCGCGTTCAAGCCCACACATCATTCCCCCGAGCGAACGATTAACTCATGAAGATTTCGCTAGAATGGCTCTCGGACTTCGTAGACATCTCCGGCGTCGCGCCGGAGGTGGTGGCCGACCGCCTGACGATGGCGACCGCCGAAGTCGAAGGCTTCGAAACCGTAGAACGTAGCGTCGAAGGGATCGTCATCGCGGAAGTCATCTCCGTCGAGCCCGTCGAGGCCGAAGAGGGTAGCGACGCCCGGCTCGCCCTCGCGACGGTGGACACGGGAGGTCAGCGGCACGTCACGGTCACCGGCGCGCGCAACGTGCGTCCCGGCATCAAGGTTCCCTTCGCGGGGCCGGGTTGCAGGCTTGCCAACGGGTTAGAAATATCCGTCACCGAAATCGCCGGACGGAGAAGCGAGGGCACGCTCTGCTCCCCGAAGGAACTGGGCTTCAGCGCGTTCCACGACGGCGTGCTTGAGTGCCCGACCACCATTGAGAACGGGGCGCCTTTATCCCAATACGTCCGTGCGCGCGACCTGCTCTTCGAGATAGACAAC
Organism: uncultured Pyrinomonadaceae bacterium; assembly: GCA_964246655.1. Lineage (GTDB taxonomy): Bacteria > Acidobacteriota > Blastocatellia > Pyrinomonadales > Pyrinomonadaceae > QHXN01. The sequence goes on along the minus strand of CAXTSK010000325.1, from coordinate 4,172 downwards.
AAGAGCCTCACCAACCGCCCCGACCTCTGGGGCCATTACGGATTCGCGCGCGAGTTGGCGGCCGTCTTCGGCCTGCCGCTGCGCCCGCTCGAACAGGTTGATCTCGACAGCTTCGCAGACCTCCCCGCGATTCCCGTCTCCATCGAAGACACGAATCTGTGTCCCTGTTACACCTGCATCGAGTTCGAGGTGGACGCGCTGGCGCCCGCCCCGCTGCACGTCCAGGCGCGCCTGCACGCCCTCGGCCAGCGCACCTTCGGCATGATGGTCGATCTGACCAACTACGTCATGCTGGAGACCGGTCAGCCGACCCACGCCTTCGACGCAAGTCTGGTCAAAGAGATCCGCGTGGCCCCCAACGGTCAGGACTCGACCTTCAAGACCCTCGACGGCGTCGAGCGCCGGATGCGCACCGACGACCTGATGATCTGGAACGAGGAGCGGCCCGTCGCCCTCGCCGGGATCATGGGCGGGCTCGACACCGAGGTGACCGAGGCGACCTCGCGCGTCCTGCTTGAGAGCGCGAACTTCAAGGGGGCGCAGGTGCGCCGCACGTCCAAGCGTCTCGGGCTGAGGACGGAAGCCAGCCTCCGGTTCGAGAAGCACCAGCCCCCTGCGAACACGCGCACGGCCAGCGGTCGCATCCTGCGTCTGCTCGAAGAGAACGGCGTCCGCTGCCGGCCCACCTCCCGCTTCGTGGTCGCGGGCGAGCTGCGCGACTCCTTCCGCCCCCTGCGCCTCCCCGTCGGCGCCATCCGGAGGGCGGCCGGGTTCCCCATCGAAACCGAACGCGTCGTCTCCATCCTCCGCTCCCTCGGGTTCAATGCCGAGGAGGAGTCGGGCGACATCCTGCAACTCGGCGTGCCGCCCTTTCGCAGCGAGCAGGACATCTCGATTCCGGCCGACATCGTCGAAGAGGTGCTGCGCGTCTACGGCTACGACAACGTTCCGCCGGAGTTGCCGAAGTCTGATTTAAAGCCGGTCTACATCGACAGCCAGTTGCGCCGGGAACACAAGGCCCAGCGCGAGTTGGCGCAGGGTCACCGCTTCACGGAGGTTCACACCTACGTCTGGATGGACGACTTCTGGCATGAGAAGATCGGCTTCGATCCCGGGCAAACTCTCGTCTTAAAGAATCCGAGCGCCGAGGGCAAGCGGCAACTGCGCACGACGCTCGTGCCCAACCTGCTCGCCCTCATCGACCAGAACCGCAGCCAGCGCTCGCGGTTCAAGCTCTTCGAAGTCGGGCACGTCTTCAAGCCGACCGGCGAACAGGGCTGCGAGGAGTTGACGCACCTCGCAGGCGTGAGCTTTCTCAATTCGGCGGAGAAGGAACTTGACGCCCATTATCTGGCCGTGAAGGGGGCCATCGAGGACGTGGCCCGCGTCATCCAATGCGGCGAGCTGACCTTCAGGAAGGGCACGGACGCGGCAGAACCGTGGAAGACCGGCGGCGCTTGGGTCACGGCTCACCTAAAGGACGTGAAGGTCGGCGAGATGGGGATTTTAAGCGGCCCTGTGCGGGAGGTCTGCGCCCCTGGGGGACAGGTCGTCTGGTTCGAGTTGAATCTCGCGGCCATGACCAGCCCCGTCTTCACGGAAGCCACCCATCGCCCGCAGGCGGTCTACCCCTTCTCGTGGCAAGACTTCAGCATGGTCTGGAGTTTGAAGAAGGGCTACGCCGAACTGCGCGCGGTGCTCGAAAAGTTTTCGCATCCGCTGATTAAGGGACTCGACTTCCAAGGCTTGTACAAGGGCAAAGAGGATTTAGAAAACGGCAGCTACACCTTCCGCTACTGGCTTGGGGCCGCGGACAGGACGCTGGCCAGCCAGGACCTTGAACAATTCCACGCCGAGCTGTTGGAGTACCTGACGGCGCAGGGAATCCCGCTGAAGTAGTTTGAGACTCTCAGTTCCCTGCCTTGCCTTCCGGAAGCTCCTGCGCGCGCCAGTCGGGGAGGGTGCCGGCGCGGCGGACGTAGATGGAGGCGCCCTGTAGGCGCTCGACGACGACGCGGTCGCCTGCTTCGAGGGGCGGCTCGCCCTCGGCCGGGTAGGCCGTCCAGACCGAGCCGAAGACCTTCACCGCGCCCTCGTTCAGAGCGCCCTGGCTCGAAGTGACGACCGTGCCGACCTGCCCGGGCAAAGACGCCACGCCCATCTTCATCCCATCTGGCTCGCCGCGCGAGGTGAAGTAGTTGACGAAGATGGTGCGCGAGAGCGCGGTGAGCGCCGCCGAGAGCGTGATGAAGAGGATGAACTGCGCGGCGAGCCCCGCGCCGAGGAAGGCGGCCAGCGCGGCGGCCAGCGCGCCGACGCCGAACCAGAGCAGCACGAAGCCCGGCGTGAAGACCTCCGCGATGACGAGCACCACGCCGAGGATCGTCCACAGAACCCACGTCCAGTTTTCGTTCATTTCAGTTCGCCCGTGTCGCGCCCCCGCCGGGGGACTGGTTCGAGCAGCTCCGTCGTTCCTTCGGTGACGCTCCGCACGCCGGCGAACCGCGAAGTGTCGGCCGCCGCGAGTGCCGGCCGATGCTCCGCGGGCTCCGCCAGCACCGACCTCTCCGCCCCGCCCGTCCTCGCGCTCGACAGCCTCCTCTTCAGCCTGAAGCCGATGAGCGACGAGATGAACTGCCAGACGCAGGCGAGCAGTGTGAAGGTTGCCGCCAGCATGACCGCCCTCTCTAAGGGGCCGCCGTCGCGGACGGTAAACAGAATCACCGTAGCAATGAGCGAGGCCAGGCTGCTCAGGCCGCCGAGGACGAGCACCCGCGTGAGGAGTTGTTCGGGCGTCGCGTTGCCTAAGCGACGCCCGCGCCTGCGCTTCATGTCGGGCAGCCATTCGCCGCACCGCTTACAGTAAGAGTCGGCGGCCTGCTCCGCCGCGCCGCAGTTCGGGCAGAACATCGCTCACCTCCTTAGCCCTTGAAGAAGTTCTTCATCACGAACCAGATGTTGGCCGGGCGCTCGGCGAGCCGGCGCATGAAGTACGGGTACCACGTCTTCCCGTACGGCACGTAGACCCTCACGTTGTAACCCTCGCGCGCCAGGCCCTCCTGTAGGTCGCGCCGCACGCCGTAGAGCATCTGGAACTCGAACTTCTCCTTGCCGATGCCTTCCCGCGCGGCGAACTCCTTCGTCGCGCGGATCATGTTCTCGTCGTGCGTGGCGATGCCGTGGTAGACGCCGCTCTCAAGCAGCAGCTTCATGCAGCGCACGTAGTTGTCGTCCACGTCCTTCTTGTTTGGAAAGGCCACCTCGGGCGGCTCGTTGTAAGCCCCCTTGCAGAGGCGGACGCGCGCGGGAATCGAGAGCACATCGCGCACGTCCTGCTCGGTGCGGCGGAGGTAGGACTGCAAGACGATGCCGACGGTGTTGAGGTCGAACTCGGAGCGAAGGCGTTGGAAGATGTCGAGCGTGACCTGCGTGACCTGCGAGTCCTCCATGTCCACGCGGACGAAGTTGCCGCGCCGCGCCGCCTCTTCGACGATCGCGCGCGCGTTGCGGTAGGCCAGCTCCGGGTCGAAGGCGAGCCCGAACTGCGTGAGCTTGATCGAGACGTTCGAACGGATGCCCGTCTCGTCGATGGCGGCGAGCACGCGCTTGTACTCGCGCACCTCGCCCTCGGTCTCGGCGGCGCTCGTCACGCCCTCGTTGAGGTGGTCGAAGGTGGCGGTGCAGCCGCGCGCGTTCAGCTCGCGGATGGCGCCGACGGCCGTCTGGATGTCTTCCCCGGCGACGAAGCGCTCGGTCATCCGGCGGAAGGGTTTGAAGCGGGTGGCGAAGTCCTTGAGGCCCTCACGCCGCGAGAGAAAGAGGAGTGTGCTCTTGGCAACCATCGTTTCGTTTATCTGTCCTGAACTCGGGATGAACTCTCGACAAATTTAAGGCCGCCGCGGCGGCGCGCTGTGTTATGCTTCCGCGCGTCTTTCGAACCCTCGCCGCCATCATCTTCGACAAACGGGGACTCTGAGACAGTTGCGCTGGAAGCTGCTCATCGCCGCCTCGCTGCTGGCCGCCGCCGCGGGGGCCGGTGCCCTCTACGCGGCCTGGCATTTCCTGCTCGCGCCCTGGGGCGGACGGGAGGCGCCGCTCTGGGCGGCCGTGTTGAGCCTGCTCGCGCCGCTCGGCGCGATCATCTACGCCGCCGTTTTCGTCTACCGCCACAC
>CAXTSK010000324.1:0-6363 GCA_964246655.1 uncultured Pyrinomonadaceae bacterium | reverse complement strand
GAGCGGGTGGGCGTGGCCGATAACTTCTTCGAGCTGGGCGGCCACTCGCTTTTGGCGATGCAGTTGCTCTCGCGGGTGCGGACGCTGTTCGCGGCCGAGCTGCCGTTGCGCGCGCTCTTCGAGGCGCCGACCGTCGAAGGGCTGGCCGCGCTGCTCGCCACGTCTCCCGGCGAGGACGTGCTCGCGCCGCCGCTGGTTCGGCCGCGCGAGGGGGGCGGGCCGGTGCCGCTGTCGTTCGCGCAGCAGCGCCTCTGGTTCCTCGACCAGATGGAGCCGAGCAATCCAGCTTATAACATCCCTCTGGCGACAAGGCTGCGCGGGTCTCTTAACGTACAGGCGTTGCGCCGCACCTTATCGGAGATCGTACGCCGTCACGAGGTGCTGCGGACGACCTTCAGGAGCGTGGACGGCCGCCCGTCGCAGCGCGTCGGCGGCGTGTCGCGGCGCGGGCTCCCCCTGGTTGACCTGAGCGTACTGCCTCCGGCCGAGGCCGAGGTCGAGGCGCGGCGCCTCGCGGTCGAAGAGGCACGCTGCACCTTCGACCTCTCCCGCGACCCGATGCTGCGTGCGCGGCTGCTGCGCCTCGCCGCGGATGAGCACGTCGCTCTCCTCACGATGCACCACATCGCCTCGGATGGCTGGTCGATGGGCGTGCTCATCAACGAGGTCGTCGCGCTCTACACGGCCTACTCGCAGGGGCAGGATTCGCCGCTCGCGGAGCTGCCCGTGCAGTACGCCGACTACGCCGTCTGGCAGCGCGAGCGGCTACAGGGCGAGGTGCTCGACCGGCAGCTCGCCTACTGGCGCGAGCGCCTCTCAGGCGTCGAGCCGCTCGCGCTGCCTACGGACCATCCGCGCCCGCCCGTCCCCTCTCACAGGGGGGCCGTCGAGCACCTAGTCATCAACCGCGAGTTGACTACCTCCTTGAAGGCGCTCTGCCGTCAAGAAGGCGTCACGCCGTTCATGCTACTGCTCACCGGCTTCAAGGCGCTGCTGCATCGCTACACGGGGCAGACCGACATCACCGTCGGCACGCCGGTCGCCGGCCGCGGGCCGGTGGAGTTGGAAGGGCTGATCGGCTTCTTCGTCAACACGCTGGTGATGCGCACGCAGGTGGGAGGCGGCGAGAGTTTCCGCCGGTTGCTGCGGCGCGTGCGGGAAGGGTCGCTCGAAGCCTACGCGCATCAGGAGGTGCCCTTCGAGCGACTCGTCGAGGAGCTAGCGCCGGGACGCGACCTGAGCCGCCACCCGCTCTTCCAGGTCTCCTTCGTCTTACAGAATGCCCCGGCCGGCACACTCGATCTGCCCGGTCTGAAGCTGAGCCCGGCCGGCGGCGTGGGTGGGACATCGAAGTTCGACATGAACCTCGCGCTGGTCGAGGCCGGCGGCCGCATCGATGGGCAGCTCGAGTACAACACCGACCTCTTCGAGGCCGGGACGGTGCGCCGGCTGCTCGACCACTACGTGCGCCTGCTCGGCGAGGCCGCCGCCAACCCCGACAAGCCCGTGGGCGAGTTGGGGCTGCTGGGCGACGAAGAGCGGCTGCTGCTACTCGCGCTCTCCGAGGGCGACCGCGCCCTCGGGCCTGCGCCCGCCCCCACCCTCCACGAGTGGTTCGCGCTTCAGGCCGCGGCGACGCCGGAAGCCGTCGCGGTCGTTGACGGAGCGCGCCATCTCTCCTACGCCCACCTCGACGAGCGCGCCTCGCGCCTCGCCCGCCGACTGCGTCGCCGCGGCGTCGGACCGGAGTCGGTCGTCGCCGTCTGCCTCGAACGCTCGGCCGAGTTGGTCGTCTCGCTGCTCGCCACGCTCAAGGCGGGCGCCGCCTACCTGCCCCTCGACCCCGAGTACCCGACCGACCGCCTCGCCTTCATGCTCGCGGACTCGGGCGCCCGCGTGTTGTTAACGCAGCCCGGACTGGCGGGGCGCGTCCCGGCCTCGGGCGTCGAAGTCCTCTTCGTCGGCGCGGGCTTGGACGAGGCGGACGATGCGGAGACGGCATGCGCAGAGACCGCCGGCGACACGCGCGCGGCCTCCGCCGACAACCTGGCCTACGTCATCTACACGTCGGGCTCGACCGGTCGCCCCAAGGGCACGCTCACTTCGCACCGCGCCATCTGCAATCGCCTCCACTGGATGCAGGAAGAGTACGGATTAACCGCCTCCGACCGCGTGCTTCAGAAGACGCCTTACAGCTTCGATGTCTCGGTCTGGGAGTTCTTCTGGCCCCTGCTGACGGGCGCGCGCCTCGTCATGGCGCGGCCGGGCGGGCACCGCGACCCGGCCTACCTGCGCGAGCTGATCGAGTCCGAAGAGATCACCACCCTCCACTTCGTCCCCTCGATGCTGGCGGCCTTCCTCGCCGAGCCGGGACTCTCGCGCTGCCAGAGCGTGCGGCGGGTGATCTGCTCGGGCGAGGCGCTGGCGCCGGAGTTGGTGCGGGGTTTCTACGAAGTGATGCCGGGGCGGCTGCACAATCTCTACGGGCCGACCGAAGCAGCGGTTGACGTGAGCAGCTATGAGTGCGAGCCGGGGGCGCGCGTGGTGCCCATCGGCAAGCCCATCGCGCACATCCGGCTCTATGTCCTGGACAGGCATTTACAGCCGGCACCGGTCGGCGTGGCGGGCGACCTCTACATCGCGGGCGTCGGGCTGGCGCGCGGTTACCTGCGCCGGCCGGAGCTGACGGCGGAGCGGTTCGTCCCCGACCCGCACGCGGCCCGGGCCGGGGCGAGGATGTATCGGACGGGCGACCTGGCGCGCTACCTGCCGGACGGCAACCTCGAATACCTGGGGCGTGTAGACCAGCAGGTGAAGGTGCGGGGCTACCGCATCGAGCTGGGCGAGGTCGAGTCGGCGTTGCTCACGCACGCTGGCGTGCGCGAGTGTGCTGTCGTGGCGCGAGAGGGCGAGGGCGGTGACAAGCGGCTGGTCGCCTACTACGTGACGGAGCAGGAGGGCGAGGCCGTGACGGCGGGGCTGCGCGAGCACCTGCGCGGGCGGCTGCCGGAGTACATGGTGCCGTCGGCCTTCGTGGAGTTGGAGGCGCTGCCTTTGACGGCTAACGGCAAGCTCGACCGCAAAGCCTTACCCGAGCCCGGCGCGGCGGCCGGCCGGGGCGAGGTGGAGTACGTGGCGGGGAGGACGCCGGTGGAGGTGGCGCTGGTTGACATCTTCGCCGAGGTGCTGGGGCTCGAACGGGTCGGCATCTACGACAACTTCTTCGACCTCGGCGGCCACTCGCTGTTGGCCACGCTCGTCCTCTCCCGTGTGCGCGAGACCTTCAACGCCGAAGTGCAGTTGCGCGACATGTTCGAGTCGCCGACGGTCGTCGGCCTGACGATGGCCATCGCGCGCAGCCTCGTCCAGCAGGGTGACGGGGAGGAGGCTGATGTCGCGCAGTTCCTGGAGGAGGACGTGCAGACGGTCTCGCAGCTCTTGACCGAGCTGGAACTTCCCCCGGAGGAGGCGTGGTCTTCCGAGGCGGAAGTCCGGTGACGCCGAAGGGGCGGGCGAGTTAGAGGGTGGCGGTCGCCGCAGAGGCTTTGAAATCCGCCGAAACGCGTACAGACCTGACACACTCATGACGGAGAAGATTATGTACAGGATCAGCTTAATCAACATGCCTTTCACGGCGCTGGAACTGCCCGCCATCGGGCTCATGCAGTTGCAGGCGCGGCTGGAGGAGACCTTCGGCGAGCGGGTCAAGGTCGACCTGCTCTACGTCAACCACGACTTCGCGCACTACCTCGGACTCAAGGCCCACATCATGATGATGGATGGGATGGAGCACCACAACACGGGGCTGCGCGACTGGTTCTTCCGGCAGGTGGCCTTCCCGCACCTCGAAGACAACACCGAGGACTACTTCCGCCGCTACTACCCGCAGCTGCGGAACGACCAGATGTACAAGCTCTTCATCAGGGAGAAGCGGCGCGGCCTCGACGCCTTCCTCGACGAGATGATCCGAAAGTACGAGCTGGACCGGGCGGACCTCGTCGGCTTCACCTCGATGTTCTCGCAGAACGTGCCGTCGATGGCGATGGCGCGCAAGCTCAAGGAGCGCAACCCTTCCGCCCCCATCGTGATGGGCGGCGCCAACTGCGAGTCGCCCATGGGGCAGGAGATCGTCAAGCACGTCGAGTACGTTGACTTCGTCTTCTCCGGCCCGGCGCTGCTGAGCTTCCCCGAGTTCGTCGGCTACCAGATGGCCGGCGAGCCCGAGAAGTGCCACCGCATCAACGGCGTCTTCTCCCGCGCCAACGTCGCCGCGCCCGCGCCGATGGCGACGCTCGGCGACTTCAAGCAGCACAAGATCATCGGCGACGAGCTGGACATCGACACGCCCATCCCGCTCGACTACGGCCCGTTCCTCGACAACGTCGAGCGGAACTTCCCGCGCCGGGAGGTGCAGCCCACCCTCCTCTTCGAGACGAGCCGCGGGTGCTGGTGGGGCGAGAAGGCGCACTGCACCTTCTGCGGCCTCAACGGCGCGAGCATGAACTATCGCGCGATGCGCCCCGAGCTGGCGCGCCGGGTCTTCCAGGACCTCTTCCAGCACGCCGGCCGCACGACGCAGCTCTCCTGCGTCGATAACATCATGCCGAAGAGTTACGTGCGCGAGGTCTTCTCCGACCTCAACACGCCGCCCGACGTTTCGATCTTCTACGAGGTGAAGGCCGACCTTTCGGAGGAGGACGTGCAGGTGCTCGCGCGCGCGCGCGTCACCAAGATTCAGCCCGGCGTCGAGGCGCTCAACACCTCGACCTTGAAGCTGATGAAGAAGGGCACGAGCGTCTTCCAGAACCTCGCGCTGCTGAAGAACTGCGCGCTCTACGGCATCACGCCCAGTTGGAACCTCCTCGTCGGCTTCCCCGGCGAGGAGGCCGACGTTTACGAGAAGTACGTGCGCGACCTCCCGCTGCTGCCGCACCTGCCGCCGCCCGACGGCGTCTTCCCCGTGCGCTTCGACCGCTACAGCCCCTACTTCATGAAGGCGCGCGAGTACGAGCTGGACTTGCGCCCCGTGGACTACTACGCCCTGACCTACCCGTTCGAGCCCGAGTCCATCAAGAACCTCGCCTACTACTTCATGGACCACAACCTGAACGCGAAGTACTCGACGACGATGATGAGCTGGATCGGCAGGATCCGGGAGAAGCGCGAGGACTGGGCGCGCCGCTGGCACGTCGCCGACGGCAAGGCATTGCCGAAGCTCTACGTCAGGATGCGGGAGAAGACCACCGTCGTCTACGACTCGCGCGGCGGCGAGGTCACGGAGCACCACCTCAACGACGCGGCCACGCAGGTGCTCGACTTCATGCAGAGCAAGCCGAAGACCATCTCCGAGATCGCCAAGGGCCTGAGCCACGTCCCCGGCCTCGACGTGGGGCAGCAGGTGGCCAGTCTGCAAAAGCGCGGGCTGGTCTTCCAGGAGCGTAACCAGTACATGAGCCTCGTGCTGCCGCGGGAGCCCGCGCGCCGCCCGTCCGAGTAGGCCGTCAACCCTTTGGCGCCGCGCCGCGCGCGCGCTTCCGCCGGGTCCCTTACGAGTAATAGAGGTTTAAAGCCATGACCGTCCCGTCCAAGCGCATTGAGGAACTCTCCCCCGAACAACTCTCGCGGCTCGTGGAGCGCTTCAAGCCGAAGGGGGAGGTCGCCGCGCGCGACCAGATCAAGCGCACCACGGGCGTGGGCGAGCCCGTGCCGCTCTCGTTCGCGCAGCAGCGCCTCTGGTTCCTCGACCAGCTCGAACCCGGCACCACGGCCTACGTGATGCCGCTGGCCCAACGCCTGCGGGGCGGGCTGCACGTGACGGCCCTGCGGCGCGCGCTCGGCGAGATCGTGCGCCGCCATCACGTCCTGCGCACGACGTTCACCTCGGCCAACGGGACGCCCTCGCAGGTCGTCAACGCGGCGGCGCCGCTGCCGCTGCCCTTCATCGACCTGACCTCGCTCCGGCCGGCCGCGCGCGAGGAGGAGGTGCGTCGGCTCGCCGCCGCCGAGGCGCGCAAGCCCGTCGACCTTTCCGCGGACGTGATGCTTCGCGCCACGCTCGTGCGCCTGGGTGGGGAGGACCACGCCCTCCTGCTGACGCTGCACCACATCGCCTCGGACGGCTGGTCGATGGGCGTCATCGTCCGCGAGCTGGGCGCCCTCTACGGGTCTTACGCGGCGGGGCGGCCCTCGCCGCTCGCGAGCCTCCCGGTGCAGTACGCAGACTACGCCGTCTGGCAGCGCGGCTGGCTCCAAGGCAACGTGCTCGAACGGCAGCTCTCCTACTGGCGTGAACGCCTCTCCGGCCTTCAACCGATTGAACTGCCGACGGACAGACCGCGCCCGCCCGCGCGCTCTCACAAAGGG
>CAXTSK010000323.1:0-6380 GCA_964246655.1 uncultured Pyrinomonadaceae bacterium | reverse complement strand
ATGCCCTCCGTTAGCAGAGAGCATAGCAGTTTACCTATCTACAACTGTAGTACTACAACGGTTTGCAGTTGAGTGCGACCGCTACGTCAGGAGCAAACAGGTCAGAACCACCCGCGGTAGCGGGGGCCGTTATGAACCGATGGTGACGTGTGACGGAGATGTTGCGCGGCGGGGCCGTGGGTCTTGCCATTTCATGTCGCCGCACGTAAGGTTACCGGAAGCGTTGAGAGTTGAGCGTATGCGGATACTGAATGCGCCGGCTGCCTCCGGGCTCTTCCTGGTTCGAGACTTCCTCGACCCGCAGACGTGCGCCGCCGTCAGAAACGAGGCGCGCGCCGCCTCGGGTCACCCCGCCCCCGTCTACATCGAAGGCGCTGAAGGGCACGTCCATGAGGACGTTCGAAAGACGAGCAGTCTCGAAGTATCGGCCGCGACCGCCGCGGAGATAGAGCGAAGACTCCGCGAGTTGCGTGAGGAGATCGGGGGGCACTTCGGCTTGAGCCTGAAGGGCTGCGAGCCGCCGCAGTTCCTACGCTACGGGGAAGGGGATTTCTTCGTCAGGCATCAGGACGGCGACACCGATCAGATCGAATTCGACCACCTGCGGGTACGTAAGGTCTCCGTGGTCATCTTCCTGAACGGGGGCGCGTCCGAGTCCTCGGAGGAGACCTTCGGCGGGGGCGAGTTGCTCATCTACCGCTCGGACGCAGAGACGGGGGCGGGGCCGCTCATCTTCCCCGTCCCGGGCGAGGCGGGCCTGCTCGTCGCCTTCCGCTCCGACACCGTCCACGAGGTCACGCCCGTCACCCGCGGTGAACGCTTCACCGTCGTCAGTTGGTTCAACTAACGCCGTTCGCATTTCTATTGACAGTTGGGCGGGCTCGGCTTACCCTGCATACGCTTGACTCAAGGACACTCGCACCTTAGTTCCAGGGAAGTACTGGCGTCAGCTTTGATTCGGCCGGTCTCACAACACAGCGTCTTAACTCGCCGGCTTCTGCTGTACGCCCTTTCGCCCCAGTGACCTCAGTCACTCGACGTTAGGATTACGCCTCGGCCCTACTCATGCTGCCGCGCCCGAACCGCGGTGCGCCGTTACGTCCGGCCGAGTGCTAATCATTCCAGCCTTTGACACGGCACCGCGACTGCTTACACAGATAGGAGACGCGCCATGAGCGAAAACGAAGAGAAACCCGACCACCCGGAACATCCCGAACACCCGCAGCCTACGGGTAAGCCCATCCCGGAGGTCGCGCCGCAAAGACCCGGCCATCCGATCCCGGAGGTCGCGCCGCAGAGACCGATTACTGAAGTCGCGCCAGGGAAGCCCATCCCCGAGGTCGCGCCCCAGAGACCGATTCCGGAGATCGCCCCTGATAAAGCGGGGGGCTCCCCCGTCCCGGAGGTCGCGCCGCAGAAACCTGCGCGCCCCATCACCGAGGTCGCGCCCGAGATCGCGCCCGAGCGGCCCTCGAAGCCGATCCCGGAGATCGCACCCACGAGGCCCATCCCGGAGATCGCTCCCGCGAAGCCAATTCCTGAGATAGCCCCGGCAAAGCCGATCCCCGAGGTCGCACCCGCGGCTCCGAAGCCGATTCCGGAGATGGCGCCGCAGCCGCCGCCAGCGAAGGAGTGACGGCGCGAGCGAATGGATGAAGGATGAAGGCGAAAGGATGAAGGGAATGCAGACCGCATCTCCTTCATCCGTCCGCCTTCATCCTTCCACTTCATCCCTACACACGGACGCGGAGTCCGAGATGAACAGCACGACCAGACCCGTCGCACTCGTCAGCATGCCGACGCTGTCGGCACGTTTCCCGTCCTTCCAACTCGGGCTGCTCAAGCCGACCCTTGAGCGTGCGGGCATCCCGACGCAGACCTTCTCTCTCTTCATGTACTTCGGGACGCACGTCGGCTGGCCCATTAACGAGGCGCTGGCCGATGTCTACCCCTGCATGGTGGGAGAGTGGATTTGGGCGCGTGCGGCCTTCGGCGACTTCGCGGACGACGAAGGCTACTTGCAACACTACGGGCCGGAACTTCGGGGGATTTGCGCGCACGCGGGCTGCACCGTCGAAGACCTCGTGCGCGTGCGCGACGTGGGCGTGCCCGAGTTCATCGAGTTCTGCCTTGAGAGCATCGACTGGCGGCGCTTCGGTCTCATCGGCTTCTCCGTCTGCTTCCAGCAGATGCTCGCCAGCGTCGCGCTCGCGCGCGCACTGAAGGAGCGTCACCCGGACATCCCCATCATCATGGGCGGCGCGGGCTTCGAGGACGACATCGCCGAAGAGATCATGCGCGGCTGTCCGCAGGTTGACTATGTCCACTGCGGCGATGCCGAAGAGACCTTCCCCGAAATGGTGCGGCGGCTCAACGCGGGCGAGTCGATGAAGGGACTGCCCGGGCTGCTGTGGCGCGACGGCGAAAGCGTCGTCTTCAACGGTCGCGCGCCCAACCTCAAGGACATGAACCGCACGCCCGCGCCCGAGTTCGACGAATACTTCTACGCGCGCCGCGAAGGCGGTTACGAAAGTTACAAGTACGCGCAGGAGGTCTTGTTGCCCATCGAGACCGCGCGCGGCTGCTGGTGGGGCGTGAAGAACCATTGCACGTTCTGCGGGCTCAACCGCGCCGGCATGGAGTTCCGCGCGAAGGACGCCGCGCAGGTCATCGAACAGTTGGAACTGCTTTCGCGTCGCTACGGCATCCTCGACTTCAACGCCATCGACAACATCATGGCGCCGGAGTACATCGACAAGCTCTTCGGCCGTCTGGCCTCCTCAAAGACGGACATCCGCCTCCACTACGAAGTCCGGCCGAGCCTGACGCGGACGCAGCTTAAACTGATGCGCGAGGGCGGCCTCTTCTCCATTCAGCCCGGCGTCGAGAGCTTCAACACGCACGTCCTCAAGCTCATGCGGAAGCACACGACAGGCGTGCGCAACCTTGAGCTGGTCAAGTGGTGTACGTACTACGGCATCAACAACCTCTACAACATCCTCGTCCGCTTCCCCGGCGAGCGCGCCGAGGACTACCAGACGCAGACCGAGTTGATGCCGAAGATTCACCACTGGCAGGCCCCCTGGGCCGCCGCGCCGGTACGCGCCGACCGCGGCTCGCCGATGTTCACAGAGCCCGAGACGCAGTCCATCACGCAGCTCACCCACTCGCCCTGTTACGACTTCCTCTTTCCTCAAGACCGCTTCGACCTGAAACGTGTCTCCTACTACTTCGAGCACCAGATGGGCGACACCGTCGGCGAAGACGGCTACGCGGAACTCTTCGCCGCCGTCGATCTCTGGCAGCGTCGCTGGCGCGAGCGCCCTCGGCCTTATCTCCGTTATCGAAAGGCTTGGGAGACCATCTTCATCGAAGACGGGCGTAACGGCCGCGCGCGCGAGATGACCTACACAGGCCCGCGCGCCGCGCTCTACGAATTCTGCGCCGACGCGCGGAGCCCGAAAGAGATCGCGGCACGCTTCGAAGACGCGCCATGGGTGGAGGAGGCTCTGGGCGAGTTCGTCGAGCGCGACCTGTTGGTGCACCTCGACGGGCGCTACCTCAGTCTGGCGCTGCCGTCCAACCCTTATTTCTGACAAGGAGCGACCGAATTGCGCGAAGCAATGTCGGCAACTCTCTCGACGCTGCCGGCGCGTTTTCAGGAAGACCGTGCGGAGCTGCTCGGGCTGCTCAGGCGGGACGGCATCCTCCGACGCACGCCGACTCAGCCCGTGCTTTCGCGCGACGGCACGTCGCACCGCTGGATGCTCGACTCTCTGTCGGTCACGCTCACGCCGCGCGGGGCCGAACTCGCAGCGCGTTGCCTACTCGAATTGCTCAAGCGCTTCGACGGCCGACAGCTCGCGACCTACGGTCTGACGGCCGTCCCCATCCTGCAATCCTGTCTCCTACAATCCGGCGGCCGCTACCGCGGTCTGCTCGTGCGCAAAGAGCGCAAGGCACACGGCTCTCTCAAGTTGATTGAAGGCCCCGTCGATAAGTCGGAGCCGGTCATCCTCATCGACGACTCCGTCAGTTCCGGCATGTCTTTGGAGGAGGCTTGCGCGCGTCTCGAAGAGGCGGGGCTGCGGGTTGAGGGCGGCGTCTGCCTCGTGCGCTTCGGCTGGCACGGCGGCTACGCCGCGATGCAGGAGCGCGGCTATCACGTCGAGGCGGTCTACGACATCTGGGACGACTTCATCTATCACATGGAGGACGAGTACAAGCCGCCGCTCAATCCCACCAAGTCTTTACCAGACTTTCAATGGAGTGACGAGCGCGCGCCCGAAGGCTTACATCCGGCAACATTGGCGCGGCTCGCCGTGTCGGAGTTCCTGACTTCGGGGCGGCTGCTCCGCGCCCCGCAAAGTCTCAACGCCGTGTACGACTCGGCGGGCGGCGCTTGGGTGAGCCTGCGCGCGCGCGGCGACGTACACCTGCGGCACGCACGCGAAGGTTTCTGGAACTTCCCCAGCGAGACGCGCGGCACGGCCGCCGAAGACCTCCTGCTCGCGTCGCTCCTGACGGCAAAGCAACTGCCCGAGGGGCGCGAAGGGTTGGAACTGTTAGAGCAGAGCCGCATCGCCGTCACCTTCTTCAAAGAGCTTGAGCGCTGTACGGTCGGACAGCTCGACAACGAACGCTACGGCATCGTCGTGCGGAGCCTCGAACGCCCGACGCAGATGGGCGGCGCGCTGCCGCGCATGCCCGGCATCGTGGGCGAGTGGGAACAGTTTCAGCACGCGCGCCGGAAGAACGGCGGACTCCTCTCGTTCGAGCCGTTCGAGATTTACCGGCACGACCTCGTCAAGCTCGTCGAGCCGGGCGCGGACTGGCAGCCGACCGGCGTTCCAGCCGCGGCGACGCTCCCGTGGCATCAGGACAGGGAAGTCTGTGCCCCTCTGACGGCGCGCGCGCGCGCCCTCGTCATCAGCAGTCTCTTTGGACGAGATGAGACGACGCGGCCGTACGTTGATGAAGGACGACTCGAAGGGCTCGATTCAATATATCTGACCGTCTATCTCAAGGGTCGGCTGCGCGGCTGTATGGGCGGCACGGTTGCAAGTGGTGCCGTGTTCGACGGAGAACTGCGGCGCCTCGCGCGGGCAGCGCTCACGGACGCGCGCTTTGAGACGGACGATGCCCCGGTCGAGGCGGACGACGTGGCCGTCAGCGTCTCTTTGCTCTTTGACGAGCTTGTCATCGGCGCTTGCGCGCCCGAAGAGGTGGTGCGTTACTTTCGGCACGGGCACCAGGCTTTGATGGCGTACAGCGGCGAGAGCGTCGGGCTGCTGCTGCCGTTCGTGGCCTCCATGTACAACCTCGATGCTTTGAGTTTCGCGCGCGAAGTACTGGTGAAGGCCGGACTGAGTGAGCCGCCCTTCTACTGGTGCCGCTTCGACTCGGCGACGTGGCTCGCCGATGCCTACGGCGTCCACCAACTCGTCGGCGGTTTCCCGCGCGTGGAAGCAGAACCGGCGGGAGATTTGAACGACCTGCTCACGCGCCGCGCCAAACTGCACGCGCAATACCTGCTCCGCCGACAGAAGCCGGACGGCTCCTTCTACACAGCCTACGAGCCTTTTCAAAACAGGCTCTACGATGGCGTCGATCTGCCGCGGCTGGCACACGCGGCGTGGGTGCTCGTTCGCGCGTCGAGCGTTCTGGATGACGACGAGTTAAAGGCAGCGGCCGATAAAGCGATTGGCTATCTACTGAGTGCGGCAACGGAGGGCGACGACGGGCTCTGGCTCGAAGCGCCTGAACAGAGGCCGTCGGTGGCCGAGCTGTCGTTCCTCCTGCTCGCATTGTGTGAGCAGGGTGTGGGCGAGTCTGCTTCGCAACGGCGGACGGCCGAGCGCATCGCGTCAACCCTCTGGGACTGTGTGAGCCTGCCGCACGGACGCGTCCGAACGCACCGCGGGCCGGACGCGTCCGCGGAAGAGTTTCAGGACTACTTCGCCGGCCAAGCTCTGCTTGCGCTCGCCGCGGCGAGCGCGTCGCGCGTCTGTGTGGTCGATGAAGAGAAGCTCTCGCGCAGCTTCAAATACTACCGGCACCGCTTCCGCCACCGGCGCAATTTCGGGCAGGTCTCCTGGTACACGCAAGCCTTCGCGCGTTGGTGGCAGTTGACGCGCGACGAACGCTTCGCCGACTTCGCCTTCGAGATGGTGGACTGGCTCCTGACTTACCAGCAGGAGGGCACGGGCGCTTTCATCAACGAACACCAGCCGGAGACGCCGGGCTACATGACGGCTGTCTATCTCGAAGCCGTCGCCGCCGCTTCGAACCTAGCCGGCTCACTGGCCGACGAGGTTCGAATGATGACTTACGTTGAATCATACGAGCGGGGCTTGCGCTCTCTCGACCGGCTCATCATC
>CAXTSK010000322.1:2923-6383 GCA_964246655.1 uncultured Pyrinomonadaceae bacterium | reverse complement strand
TAAGTGATGAGGACTGAGTACTGAGGACTGAGTAAAAGCTCGTCTTTCTACTCAGTCCTCAGTACTCAGTCCTCAGTACTTTTCCTATGGCCTCGAAAGTCGTCACCATCCCGAACATCCTGACCGTTATCCGGATGGCGCTCATCCCGGTCTTCGTAGGCGCGCTCTATTACCAGAGGTTCGGGTGGGCTCTCGCCGTCTTCGTCGTCGCAGGCGTGACGGACGGGCTGGACGGGCTCTTCGCGCGCAAGTTTAACCAGTATTCGCCGCTCGGGCAGATTCTCGACCCCATCGCCGACAAACTCCTCCTCGTCACCTCCTTCATCACCCTCTCGATGCCCTCGATTATGGCCGCGGAGGCGCTCGTCCAGCCGCACCCGCGCCACCTGCCCGTCCCCTTCTGGGTGACGGCGGCCGTCATCAGCCGCGACGTGTTCATCATCGTCGGCGCCGCGACCATCAACGTCGTCACGGGTTTCCGAGGTTTTAAGCCCTCCTGGCTGGGCAAGGCCAACACGATCGTCCAGATCGTCTCGGTCGTCCTCGTCCTCATCGCCGCCAGTTTCCCGCCTTTGCGCGGCTACCTCCCGACCGTCTACACGACGGTCTTCTCCTTCGCCGTCGTCTCGGGCATCCACTACGTCTTCTGGACTTCCAAACTGCTGAACGAAGACCGGCAGCAGCGCGAGTCGGCGGGCTGATTCGGCTAATCCGTTGCTTTGCAGTAGTTTACACCGGGCAACACGCGGAGGGAGTTCTGCTACTAAAAGTTGACAAGAAGGGGCTCACATATTATATTAGCGGCGCATTCAAGGTCGCTGGCGGGTCTGTGCGGCCAGGGCGGCGTAGCTAGAAAATCGGGAGAGGCAGAAAACATGAGCAAGATCATCGGTATCGATTTAGGCACGACTAACTCCGTCGTGGCCGTGATGGAAGGCGGCGAGCCGACTGTCATCACCAACTCCGAGGGCGGGCGGACGACTCCCTCGGTCGTGGCCTTCACCAAAGACGGCAACCGCCTGGTCGGCCAGGTCGCCAAGCGCCAGGCCGTCACCAACCCCGAGAACACCGTCTACTCAATCAAGCGCTTCATGGGGCGGCGCTTCGACGAGGTCTCGGAGGAAAAGAAGCAGGTGCCCTACGGCGTCAAGTCGACCGGCCAGGACGTGCGCATCGAGGCCGGCGGCAAGGAGTGGTCGCCGCCCGAAATCTCGGCGATGATTCTTCAGAAGCTAAAGCAGGCGGCGGAAGACTACCTCGGCCAGAAGGTCGAGAAGGCGGTCATCACGGTGCCCGCCTACTTCAACGACTCGCAGCGCCAGGCGACGAAGGACGCGGGCAAGATCGCGGGCCTCGAAGTGATGCGCATCGTCAACGAGCCGACGGCCGCGGCCCTGGCCTACGGGCTCGACAAGAAGAAGGACGAGACCATCGCGGTCTTCGACTTCGGCGGCGGCACGTTTGACATCTCGATTCTCGAAGTCGGCGAGGGCGTCGTCGAGGTGAAGTCCACGAACGGCGACACGCACCTCGGCGGCGACGACATCGACGAGGCGCTCATCAAGTGGATCATCGAGGAGTTCAAGAAGGATCAGGGCATCGAACTCTCGAACGACAAGATGGCCTTGCAGCGTTTGAAGGAGGCGGCCGAGAAGGCGAAGATCGAGCTCTCTTCGACGATGGAGTCGGAGATCAACCTGCCCTTCATCACGGCCGACGCCTCGGGGCCGAAGCACCTCGTGATGAAGCTGACGCGGGCGCGCTTCGAGCAGTTGATCGACCCCATCCTCAAGCGCCTGATGCAGCCCGTCGAGCAGGCGATTAAGGACGCGGGCGTCGATGCGAACAAGATCGACGAAGTCGTCCTGGTCGGCGGCTCGACCCGCATCCCGAAGGTGCAGGAGATCGTCAAGAACATCTTCGGCAAGGAGCCGAACAAGTCCGTCAACCCGGACGAGGTCGTCGCTGTCGGCGCGGCCGTGCAGGCGGGCGTGCTCTCGGGCGAGAAGACCGACATTCTGCTGCTCGACGTGACGCCGCTCAGCCTCGGCATCGAGACGCTCGGCGGGGTGAACACGATTCTCATCCCGAGGAACACGACCATCCCGACGCGCAAGTCGGAAATCTTCTCGACGGCGTCGGACAACCAGACTTCGGTCGAGGTGCACGTGCTTCAGGGTGAGCGCCCGATGGCGGGCGACAACCGGACGCTCGGCAAGTTCCACCTCGTCGGCATCCCGCCGGCACCGCGCGGCATGCCGCAGGTCGAGGTGACGTTCGACATCGACGCCAACGGCATCGTCAACGTCTCGGCGAAGGACATGGGGACGGGCCGCGAGCAGAAGATCACGATCACCGCTTCGTCGGGTCTCTCAAAGGACGAGATCGACAAGATGATGCGCGACGCCGAGTCGCACTCGGCCGAGGACGCCAAGAAGCGCGAAGAGGTCGAGGCGCGCAACCGGCTCGACGGCCTCGTCTTCCAGATCGAGAAGACCTTCAGCGAGAACAAGGAGAAGCTCGACGGCGCGGTCACGTCGCAGGTCGAGACGGCGATTGCCGACGCGAAGAAGGCGCTCGAAGAGGGAGGCACCGACCGTCTGAACGACGCCTTCAACAACCTCCAGACGGCCTCGCACAAGCTGGCCGAGTCGCTCTACCAGAGCCCCGGCTCCGCGGCGGGCGGCGGTGAAGAGCAGGCCAACGCGGCGGGCGCTTCCACCGGCTCGGCCGGCGGCGGCCCGACCTCCGGCGGCGGCGACGACAACGTCATCGACGCCGAGTACGTGGACGTGGACGAAAATAAGTAAGCCGTAAGCGGTGAGCAGTGAGCAGTAGGCAACTAAGGCGCGGGTGACGCGCCTTAACTGCTCACTGCTTACTGCTTACTGCTCACTTTCTCATGGCAAAAGAAGATTTCTACCAAGTTCTGGGCGTCAAGCGGGACGCGAAGCCGGACGAGATTAAGAAGGCTTACCGTCGGCTCGCGCGCAAGTATCACCCGGACGTGAACCCGGGCGACAAGGCCGCCGAGGAGCGCTTCAAGAAGATCACGGAGGCGCACGAGGTGCTCTCCGACGAGAAGAAGCGCACGGTCTACGACCGCTTCGGGTCGTATTCCGACCAGCTCGCCGACGCCGCCGCGCGCGGCGCTACGGGGCCGGGCGGCGCGGGTGGCGCGAGGGGGACGGGCGTGCCCTTCGACTTCGCGGGCTTCGACTGGGGCAACACGACGACCTCTTCTTCGACGGGCGGCGGGTCTTCGTTCCGCGACATCTTCTCGGAGCTGTTCGGCGGCGGGAAGCCCGAAAAGGAGGCGCCGCGTCCGATGCCGCAGAAGGGCGCGGACATCGAGATGCCGCTCGCGCTCTCGTTCGAGGAAGCCGTCCAGGGCTTGACGACGAACATCACGGTCAACCGCTCCGAGCAGTGGCCCCCCAGCCAACGCGCGGGCGGGACG
>CAXTSK010000322.1:0-2913 GCA_964246655.1 uncultured Pyrinomonadaceae bacterium | reverse complement strand
CCTCCACCGCCGCGGGCGACACGGGCGGCAACCCCGTCACCTGCACGACCTGCCACGGCTCGGGGCAGGTGCAGAAGGCGGGCGGGCGCATGCGCTTCGCGCAGGAGTGTCCTGACTGCGGCGGCGCGGGCAAGCGGCGACCGCCGTGCGCGCTCTGCAACGGCAAGGGCACGGTGCCGAAGGCCGAGACGGTCAAGGTCAGAATACCGGCGGGCGTGGACACGGGCTCGCGCGTGCGCATCCCGGGCAAGGGCGAGGGCGGCCGGATGGGCGCGCCCGCGGGCGACCTCTTCATCATCACGAACGTCGGCAAGCACAAGCACTTCACGCGCAAGGGCGACAACATCTACGTGAAGGTGCCGGTGACGATTGCCGAGGCTGCTTTGGGCGCGAAGATCGAGGTGCCGACCATCGAGGGCAAGGCGCAGCTCAAGATTCCGCCCGGCACGCAGTCGGGCGCGCAGTTCCGCATGCGCGAGCGCGGCATCCCCTCTTTGAGAAACCCACAGGCGCGCGGCGACCAGTTCGTCGAAGTCCAGGTCACCTTGCCGAAGGTCATCTCGGAAGAGACCAAGGAACTCTTCAAGCGCTATGCGCAGCTCAACCCCGAGAACCCGCGCGTGGCGATGGGACTTGAGTGAGTGAATGGTAAATAGTAAATAGTGAACAGACAGAGCCGGCCGCCTATCTCACCATTTACGATTTACCATTTACGATTTACCAACTTATGAAAAGGCGAAAGGGCGGGACATACACGATCAGCGCGGTGGCGACTCAGTACGAGATTCACCCGCAGACGTTGAGGCTGTACGAGCGCGAGGGGTTGTTGAAGCCTTCGCGGTCGGAGGGGAACACGCGGCTCTACACCGACTCCGACCTCGAACGGTTGGAAGTCATCCTGTCTCTGACGCGCGACCTGGGCGTCAACCTCGCGGGCGTCGAGATCATCCTGAACATGCGCGAGAAGATGGACGCGATGCAGCGCGAGTTCGAGCGCTTCTTCTCGTACCTGCAATCGCACGCAGAGGAGTTCACACACCTGACGGAGCCGCCGCCGCCGGAGGCGGGCGCGCTCGTGCCCACGTCGCGCGCGGCGGTGTTGAGAAGGCGGGCGCAGACGAATCCGCGCGGCTGAAAAGAGTCGTAGACGTGGGGGAAGGGGCGGGGCTTCTGTTTGAGGAACCCCGCCCCTTCTTTGCGGGGTGAGAACTGGGAAGCGCGCCGCGGGGCTGCGCGCTCACATACTTAATGGCGCGCGGGCCGAAAACGTTTCGCGGCGTGCAAATATATTTTCAGAATTAGATTGGACAAACGGGTGCGCCGCCGAGGTGCTACAATGCGCGCTCGCCGATGACCCCGCAGTAGAGGCGACACGCGGCCGAGGACAAGCTCACCGGGTGAGGCGCAGGCGAATGACGCCCGAGCGACTTCAGCAGATCAGACAAATCTACGAGCGCGCGATAGGACTCGCGCCGCCGCGCCGTGACGCCTACCTCGCCAACGCCTGCGCGGGCGACGAAGAGCTGCGCCGCGAGGTGGACTCACTCGTCCGGACGGGCGAGCAACCGGCCGCCGCGGTCGATGCGCCCGACTCGCCGATCAAGACGCGCGCGCGCAAGACGCCCGCGGCGAAGTCATCTCCTGCAAAATCCTCCTCGCGCAAGCGCGGCGAGCAGAAGACGCCGCTCGAAGTCGTGCCCGGCCGCACGACGCTCGGCGCCTACCGCGTCCTTGAGAAGATCGGCGCGGGCGGCATGGGCACCGTCTACCTCGCGAAGGACGCGCGCCTCGGCCGCCGCGTCGCCTTGAAACTTCTGCCCGCGCACTTCGCGCGCGACGAGGAGTTGGTGCGACGCTTCGAGCAGGAGGCGCGCGCCGCCTCCGCCCTGAACCACCCGAACATCATCACCGTCCACGAAATCGGCGAGGAGGGCGGCCGCCTCTTCATCGTCACGGAGTTCGTCGAAGGGAAGACGCTGCGCGAGCGGATGTGGGAGGGGCGCTTCAACGTCTCGCAGTCGCTCGACGTGTGCGCGCAGGTGGCCGGGGCGCTCCAGAAGGCGCACGCCGCCGGGGTCATCCACCGCGACGTGAAGCCCGAGAACGTCATGCTCGACGAGGACGGTCACGTCAAGGTGCTCGACTTCGGCATCGCCAAGCAGGTCGCCTCCGCCCCTTCGGTTGACACGGAGGCGCCGACGAACGCACAGGTCAACACGGCCTCGGGCATCGTGCTCGGCACGACCGCCTACATGTCGCCCGAGCAGGTGCGCGGGCAGGAACTCGACGGCCGCTCGGACGTTTGGAGCCTGGGCTGCGTGCTCTACGAGATGCTGACGGGGCGCGCGCCGTTCGAGGAGAAGAACTTCGGCGACCTCGTCGTCGCCATCCTGCACGGCTCGCCGACTTCGCTGACAGACCTCGCGCCCGAAGTCCCCGCGGACGTGGCCGCGCTCATCGCGCGCTCGCTGTCGAAGCGTACAGAAGACCGCTTCTCTTCGGCGAAGGAGTTCCGCGAAGAGCTTCGGCGGGTCGCGCGCCTGTTAGACTTTCGCGCGGGCACGCTGCACGAAGCGCAGCCGACGCCGACCACTCCGATTACGCCCGCGACCAATCATAGGATCCAGAGTCCTCCGGCCCCCGCGCTCGCGCCGAGCGTCGTCGGGCGCAAGTACCAGACGACCGAGCAGCGCAGGCAGTTGACCGTCCTCTTCGCAGACCTCGCGGGGCTCGTGGCGCACACCGAGGGGATGGACGCCGAGGACGTGGGCGAGCTGATGTCGGCGCTCTGGCCGCTGGTGGACTCGGTCGTCGAGGCGCACGGCGGCGAGGTGACGAAGCGCGTCGGCGAGACGTTCGTCGCGCTCTGGGGCGCGCGCGGCGCACGCGAGGACGACCCCGAGCGGGCGGTGC
>CAXTSK010000321.1:1714-6424 GCA_964246655.1 uncultured Pyrinomonadaceae bacterium | reverse complement strand
TCACCGTCCCCACCCCGCCCCAGAAGCTCAGCGTTGCCATCCTCACCTCCGACAAATATCAGCAGGTACTAAAAGTGCCTGGGCATTCTACACCGGCGTTCGTGTATTCCTACTTTATGTTTTGGCGGCGCGCGAGTCCGAAGTAGACGAGGGCGCAAGGGGCGAGGAGGGCGAGGTTGCGCAGCGCGGTGGAGACGCCGAGTTGGGAGGCGATGAGGCGGCCGAAGCAGCCGCATTCGAGGGGCTCGCCGTGGAGGACGTAGACGTAGTAGAGGGCGTAGG
The DNA here is from genome assembly GCA_964246655.1 of uncultured Pyrinomonadaceae bacterium. Lineage (GTDB taxonomy): Bacteria > Acidobacteriota > Blastocatellia > Pyrinomonadales > Pyrinomonadaceae > QHXN01. The sequence continues at coordinate 6,142 of CAXTSK010000321.1, read as the reverse complement.
CGGCGAAGCCGAGGAGCAGGGCGGCGGAGACGAGCGCGCCGACGCGCGCGGTGCGCGGGACGATGAGGAGGACGGCGGCGACGAGTTCTGAGGCGATGACGGCGACGGCCGCGGGCCAGACCAAGCTCTCACGGACGAGATTGGAGAGGTTGGCGGCGAAGTCTTGAATGGTGAAGAGTTTCGCGCCGGCCGCGAAGAGGAAGAGCGCCGCGAGGCCGAAGCGGCTGACGTGGACGAGGATGTTGAGAATCAGGCGGCGTCTCATGGCGAGAACTCAGAACTATGAACGCTGAACGACGAACTGAAGACGGCTTGTCTTCGAGTTCATCGTTCGGCGTTCATAGTTCATACTTTCATGCCGCGTTGGCGAGGGCGACGACCTTGTCGGCGGCGTCCTTCATGCCGTGGCCGACGGTGAAGTTCATGCCGGACTCGGCGATGAGGCGGCGGCCCTCTTCGACGTTGGTGCCTTCGAGGCGGACGACGACGGGCACCTGGATGCCGATGGACTTGGCCGCCTCGATGACGCCGCGGGCGACCATGTCGGTACGGACGATGCCGCCGAAGATGTTGATGAGCACGGCGCGGACGGCCGGGTCGGCGAGCAGGATGCGGAACGCGGCTTCAACTCTTTCTTGAGAAGCGCCGCCGCCCACGTCGAGGAAGTTGGCGGGCTCGCCGCCCGCGAGCTTGATGATGTCCATCGTCGCCATCGCGAGCCCGGCGCCGTTGACCATACAGGCGATGTTGCCGTCGAGCTTGATGTAGTTGAGGTCGAACTTGGAAGCCTCTATCTCCAAAGGCTCCTCTTCGTTCAGGTCGCGTAACCCGTGGAAGTCCGGGTGGCGGAACATCGCGTTGTCGTCGAACGTGATCTTGGCGTCGAGCGCGAAGAGGCGGCCGTCCTTCGTCAAAAGGAACGGGTTGATTTCAACCAGCGAGGCGTCGGTCTGTTCATACGCGTGGTAGAGCGACTGCATGAACTTGGCGGCCTGGTTGACGAGCGCCGCGGGCAGGCCCAGCCCGAAGGCGAGCTTGCGCGCCTGGAAGGGGCGGAAGCCGACGGCCGGGTCGATGGTCTCTTTGAGAATCAGCTCGGGCGTGTGGGCGGCGACCTCTTCGATGTCCATGCCGCCGGCCGAAGAGGCCATGAAGACGGGGCGGCCCGTGGCGCGGTCGAGCACGATGCCGAGGTAGAACTCCTTGTCAATCGGGAGCCCTTCTTCAACGAGGAGCGTACGCACCTCGCGCCCCTCGGGGCCGGTCTGGTGCGTGACGAGGTTCATGCCGAGTATCTTCGAGGCCAACTCCTGCGCCTCGTCGGCGCTCTTGGCGACCTTGACGCCGCCGCCCTTGCCGCGTCCGCCCGCGTGTATCTGCGCCTTGACGACGACCACGTCCGTGCCCAGCTCCTTCGCCGCATGGTAAGCCTCCTCGGGCGAGCGCGCGACGATCCCGCGCGGGACGGCTACGCCGTACTTCCTCAAAAGCTCCTTCGCCTGGTACTCGTGAATCTTCATCCTCGACCCCTTCGGCGGCAGTCCGCGAGGCCCGCCGCTTGCAAATGAATTTTGTTGTTCCGGAACGTCGAAGAGTGTACCGGCACGCCCCGCGGGACTGCAAGGGTAGGGGCAGTTTTCAGTTTTTAGTTTTCAGTTTCAGTCAGACCGTTTTTGTGGCAGGCACGCGTCAACTTGAAGCCGTCATCTTTGTCAGATTGAATGCTGAATGCTGAAAACTAAAAACTGAAAACTGAAAACTATTAAGACTGTCTTAGGGTCATCAAGGCAGGCGAGGTGAAACGCGATGACGTTGGCTTTAACGGTGCTCTTTGCTGTCAACCTCTACGCGAGAGCCGGCAGGTCGAGATGAGCTAGTCAGTCTGTTCTGCATCCCTTAGAGTGAAGAGAAACGGCGGGCCGGAGCGTTCCGGCTCGCCGCTTTTTTTGCGCGGCGACTTGGCACGCCGGGACGCGCGGCGTTAACCTTCCGGCCGCGTCGAACTCACACGAGGAGAAAAGGCATGAGCGAAGTGACCGTGACCTCCCTTTCGAACCTGCGCAACGAAGTCACATACGGCGCCGGTCAGACATTCGTCACGGACGAACCGGCGGAGTTGGGCGGCGAGGGCGCGGGGCCTGACCCTTACACGCTCCTGCTCGCGGCGCTCGGCAGCTGCGTCTCGATGACGGTGACGCTGTACGCGCGCCGGAAGGGCTGGCCTTTGGAGCGCGTCCGCGTGCGCCTGCGGCAGCGGCGCGTGCATGCGAAGGACTGCGCGGAGTGCGGGACTGACTCGACGGACTTCATCCACCACATCGAGCGCGCCGTCGAGCTTGAAGGCGACCTCGACGAAGAACAACGCGCGCGCCTGCAAGAGATCGCGCACCGCTGTCCCGTCCACCGCACGCTCACCAACGAGATCGCCATCACCGAGTTGAAAGAGTAAGGATTAACGTTAGACTTCAACCCGACGGCCGCGCGTTCTTGCCTGAGCGCTCGCGCGGCTGTTTAAATGTCTCGGTTTTCATATTCGCACTCTTCGAGACACATCCTGATGAAACGTTCGTCCCTACTCCTTTTAACTGCCGCCCTCCTTCTGTCTTCCGCCTGCAAGTCCGGGAGCCCGACCGGCACGGCCGCGAATGCGTCGCCGACGCCCGGCGCAACGTCGGCGAACGCGGCGCCGACCCCGCCGCCCGGCGCTATCGAAGTCAACGCGGACACTTTGAAGAAGGACGTGGAGCAGAACCCGCAAGACCTCGCGGCGCGCTACAACCTCGGCACCGCGTACCTCGTCGAGGGCAAGTACCTTGAGGCGGCCGAGGCATTCAAGTTCGTCGCCGAGCAGAAGCCGGACGACGCCGACGCGCTCGACAAGCTCGGGATGGCCTACACGTCCGCGAAGAAGTTCGACGAGGCGGCCGACGCCTTCAAGCGCGCCCTGCAACTACAGCCGAAGAACGCGTACTTTCATCAGGCGCTCGCCGACGTTTACGAGAAGGCGGGCAGGTCGTCTGAAGCCGCCGCCGAGCGGGCCGCCGACGGCGGCCTCGGCGTTCACCGCGGTGATGACCGCCGAGCGGGCCGAGTTCCAGAAGCTCGACCCGAACGCGCGCGCCAAGATGCTGCTCGCCGCGGGCAAGTTCGAGGAGGCCGCCGCCGAGGCGCGCAAGGTCTCGCCCGCAAACGCCGAGACGCACTACCTTCTCGGCAGCGCGCTCTTCAAGCTCAACCGGCCCGACGAGGCGCTCGCCTCCTTCCAACAGGCCATCAAACTGAACCCGAAGCACGCCGACTCATACTTCCAAGCGGGCAACGTCTACGACAAACTGAATCAGCAGGAGGAGGCGGCCAAAGCCTTCCAGGCGGCCGCGCGCCTCAACCCAAAGGACGCCGACGCCTTCTACAACCTCGGCAACACCTACAACAAGCTGAACCGCCCGAAGCAGGCCGCCGAAGCCTTCGCGCAGGCCGTCCGCCTGCGGCCCGACGACGCACAGGCTCGCGTCCTCCTCGCCGTCGCGCAGTTGAAGCAGGGCAACGCCGCCGCCGCGCGCGAGCAGCAGGAGGCGCTCAAGCGGCTCGACCCCGAGGCCGCCAAGCAACTCCAACAGGCCATCGAGCAGGGCGGCGGCAAGCTCCCTTAACGCCCTCGCCGCCGCGCCGTCAAAAAAATATCTTGACCCGCGGTGCATCTTGAGTAATATTCCTGCCCCAACGCGCTTCGCCGCGCGCCGCCGACCTGCTTTACCCAACATCAACTGAAGGAGCCCCGAACCTTGAAACGCCCCATCCCCCTCTTTGCACTGGCCCTGTTCTGCCTTCTCCTGTCCGTAACCTTCATCCCTTCGCGTTCGAGCGCGCGCCAGCTCCCTTCGACGAAGGGCGCCGCCGCCGCCACGCTCGAACAGGAGGTGCTCAAGGAGATCAACCACGCGCGTACGCGCCCGGCCGAGTACCCCGCCGACCTCGAACAACAGCGCCCGTACTTCAACGGCAAGGAGTACAGGCGGCCGGGGATGCCGGGGCTGTTGACGCAGGAGGGCACGCAGGCGCTCGACGAGGCGATCAGCTTCCTCCGCGCGGCGCGGCCGGCGCCCGCGCTGTCGATGTCGCAGGGGATGCGCTCGGGTGCGTTCGAGTTGGTGAAGGATCAGACGGGGACTGATTCGACCGGGCACAAGGGGAGGGACGGGAGCTTCTGCGAGCAGCGCACGCAGCGCTTCGGCATCTGGAAGGAGCCCATCGGCGAGAACCTCTCCTACGGCACCGACACGGCGCGCGAGCGCGTGCTGACGCTGCTCATCGACGACGGCTTCGCCAACCGCGGCCACCGCAAGCGCCTGCTCGACGCCTCCTTCAGCGTTGCCGGCGTCGCCTGCGGCGACCACAAGTTAGGCCCCCAGTGCGTCAACAACCACCCCC
>CAXTSK010000321.1:0-1704 GCA_964246655.1 uncultured Pyrinomonadaceae bacterium | reverse complement strand
GCGCGCCCCACCCGTCCGCCCCCTTGCGCGCCACCCCCCGCGCGGGGGGCTTCACCGACGGCGCCGCCAGGACGACACTGCCCGCCGCCAAAACCCTCTCCCCTGTCCCCGCCGGCGCCAAGCGCTTTTAGGGATTCGGATTCTTCATGGAAGACAGAAAGGGCTTCGGGAATTATCACCCGAAGCCCTTTCCATTTAAGTTTGCCGTGCGTGTTTTCAGCGCGTACGTCCCGTCCATTCTTTGAACAACCCGAGTTCGCGCGTCCTCCTCATATCGTCCGTCAGACAGAGCCACGCCTCGTACGGCATATTGCGCCTCGCGTAGTTGCAGCGGATGCAGGCCGGGACTACGTTATCGCGCGTGTGACCTTTAGCGTTGTCAATCCTGTCCAGGGTCATCCTCAGCACGGTCTCGCCGCAGTAACTGCAACCTCGCGCGATGAGTTGTTCTATCTCAGCTTTTGTCAGGTCGCAGATATGCCCCCGCAGCGTGTCCGACCTGCGGGCCTCGCGCAAAATAAAGCGCGCAACGTCAACGCCCGCCGCGCGCATCTGCGAAAACATAAGATTGCGCCGCTTCTGCCAGGCCCGTTTCTGCTCCAGGTCTCTGTACGGCATAAAGCGACGCGTCTGTGAGTTATCGGGATGACTGGATTCGAACCAGCGACCTCTCGCACCCCAAGCGAGCGCGCTACCAGGCTGCGCCACATCCCGTGACGGCGTTTAGTATCTCCGGAAATTTTATTTTGGTCAAATGAGGCGCGCGGGTTTAGCGGCGGTGCGTGTCGGGGCGCGATTCTCCAGCTTCGAGGAGGAGCATGATGTCGCGGAGTTGCTCGCGCAGGCGGTGGAGCGCGGCGCGGCTTTCGTCGCTCTGAGGTGGTTCGGGTCGCACGGGGTAGGCGTTCTGCGCGGGCGCCGCTTGAGCGGGTTCGACGTGCGTGTCTTCGAAGTCGTGCGGCGGCTCTTCCGCTTCGGGCGCGTGGACGAGTTGTGGGACGGGCGGCGCGTTCAGGGCCTGCGCGCCCATCTCGGGCGTAACGACTTTGAGCTTGCTGGCACCGCGTATCTCGTTCGTCAGGCGCTTCTTCGCGCCGGCGATGGTGTACTGGTCTTCGTAGAGCAGCTCCTTGATGCGCAGCACCATCTCCACGTCGCGCTTGCGGTAGGTGCGCTGGCCGGCGCGGTTCTTCTGCGGCGCGAGCATCGGGAACTCCGACTCCCAGTAGCGGAGCACGTGCGCCTGTATCCCTGTGATGTCGCACACCTCCCCGATCTTGAAGAAGAGTTTCTCGGGGATGGAGACGGCTGCTCGGTTCATAACTGAAGGGAGGACGGCGCCGACGCGTTACGTCTTCGTGCTCATCCGACGCGCGTCTGCGATTCAGAACTGTTGACGATTAAGCCGCCCGTCGAAGGCGGCCGGGAAGCCAGCGCGGAACATGTTAACCGCGCCTCAAACCATTGTCAACGTTATTGTTAGCAGCCGACGGGTCTTTATCCCTCGCGCGGGTCGAGCATGATGAGGCGGTTGACGGGGTCGAAGGTGAGGCGAAACGGTCGGAGCGCGTCGCGCCCGAGGATGACGGGCGCGCCCTTCTCTGCGCGCACGAGCAGGTCGGTCGGGACGCCGCGCAAGACGAGCGCGCCGACGCTCACCGTCGCCGCGCGCACGCGCCGGGCGTGCACTTCCCCGCCCGCGAG
>CAXTSK010000320.1:0-6428 GCA_964246655.1 uncultured Pyrinomonadaceae bacterium | reverse complement strand
CCAGGCCCCACTGTGTCAGCCTGTCGCGCGTCCACTCGTTGGCGCGGCGCATGTTGGGCGAGCCCGTCAGGCGCGGGCCGATGACGTTCGTCAGTTGGTTGAGCGTCTGCATCACCTGCGAGCGGTTCAGGCCCTCGTCGCGGATGCGCTGGACGGGATCGTTCGGGTCGGGCGTCGGGGCCGGGGTCGGCGTCTGCGCCCGGGCGGGAAGGTTCGAGAAGAGCAGCAGCGCGCACACAAGCGCGGCCGCGTTCCGGCGTCTCGTAATCATGTTGGCGGGTCTCCTGCGAAAAGTCTTACGGTGCGATCTCTTATCAAAGAGACGCGCCCGTCGAGATGTAGGTTACAGTTTGGATAAAATTTAAATCGTTGGACGGGAAAACACAAACGGAGAACGTGACGATTAAGTCACGCCCTCCGTCCTGTTGCTATTAACTCGCCTTAGCTCGCGACGCGGCCTTCGCTGCCCGCGCGGCTCGCGGCCGGGGCGGGCGCGGACGCGGCGGGCACGTCCTCCTTGTGGCCGCACTCCTCGCGGACGCAGGTGCGCGTCGTGCCCTTCTTCGTCGTCTTCTCAAGCAGGAAGGGCGCGTTGCACTGCGGGCAGGGCTCGGCGACGGGCTTGTCCCAGTAGACCGTGTCGCACTTCGGATACTCCGAGCAGCCGTAGAAGTACTTCCCGCGCTTCGACTTCTTCACGACGATTTCGCCCTTGCAGCCGGGCTTCGGGCAGGCGACGCCGGTCGTCTCGCGCTTGATGTACTTGCACGTCGGGTAGTTCGCGCACGACACGAACTCGCCGTAAGGGCCGTGCCGCCTGACCAACTGCGCGCCGTCAACCGGACACGTCTCGCCTTCAATCGGCACGGGCGCGGGCGCGACCGCGCCGGTCTTCTTCGAGACGCGACGGATGTTGCGGCACTCCGGGTAGCCCGTGCAGCCGAGGAACGGGCCGAAGCGACCGCGCTTCATCGCCATCGGCTTGCCGCACAGCTCGCACGTCTCCGCGACCTCCTCCGCGCCGCCGTCCGTCGAGCCTTGCGCGCCGGCCGTCGCGCCGTCGCCGTCAGCCGCCTGCGGCTTCGAGACCTCGCGCGTCGTGCGGCACTCGGGGTAGTTCGAGCAGGCGAGGAACTGTCCGAAGCGGCCGAGTTTGATGACCATCGGCGAGCCGCAGTTCTCGCACTTCTCGTCGGTCGGGATGGCCTGCTGCTTGCGCCCCTTGACGTAAATTTCGAACGCCTTCAGGTCGCGCGCGAACTTCTCGTAGAACTCGGCCAGCGCGGCCGTCCAGGCGAGCTTGCCCTCTTCGATCTCGTCAAGCTCCTCCTCCATCCGCGCCGTGTAGGTCTCGTTGAAAAGGTCGTCGAAACCTCCTTCGACAAGCAGGTCGTTGACGGTCATGCCCAACGCCGTCGGGTGGAAGCGCGACTCGACGCGCTCGACGTACTCGCGATCCTGAATCGTCGTCATGATGGCCGCGTAGGTCGAAGGCCGCCCGATGCCCTTCTCTTCCAAAGCCTTCACGAGCGTCGCCTCGGTGTAGCGCGGCGGCGGCTCCGTGAAATGCTGCTCGGGCGTGACGGCATTCAGCGTCAGGTTCTCGCCCGCTTCGACTAAAGGCAGCTTGCGCGCAGCCTCCTCGTCATCCTCGACCTTCTCGTCCCGACCCTCTTCATACACCTTCAGGAAGCCGTCGAACTTCAGCACCGACCCGGTCGCGCGGAAGAGGAAGCGGCCGGCCGCGATGTCGATGGTCGTCTGGTCGAAGACCGCCGGGTTCATCTGCGAGGCGACGAAGCGCTGCCAGATGAGGCGGTAGAGCTTCAGCTCGTCGCGGTCGAGGTAGCGCGCGACCGAGTCGGGCGTGCGCGAAACGTCCGTCGGCCGGATGGCCTCGTGCGCGTCCTGCGCGTCCTTCTTCGAGCGGTAGTGGACGGCCTTCTCGGGAAGATACGCCGCGCCGTACTGCGTCGAGATGAACTCACGCGCCTCCGCCAGCGCCGTGTCCGAGACGCGCGTCGAGTCCGTGCGCATGTAAGTAATCAGACCGACCGCGCCGTCCGCGCCGACCTCGACGCCCTCGTAGAGCTTCTGCGCGACCATCATCGTCTTCTTGACGGGGAAGGAGAGCTTGCGCGCGGCCTCCTGCTGAAGCTTCGACGTGATGAAGGCCGGGACGGGGTTGCGCCGCCGCTCCTTCGTCGTCACTTCGGAGACGACGAACTGCTGGCGCTCGGCCTCTTCAACAATCTCGCGCGCCGTCTTCTCATCGCCGATGAGAATCTCGCTCTTCTTAACCTCCTGGTCGAAGCCCGAAGTCTTGACCGTCTGCTCGCCGACCTTCCACAGGCGCGCGTCGAAGGCGGGCGGGAGTTTTGCCGAGAGGTTCGCGCCGACCGTCCAGTACTCGGTCTTGACGAACTTCTCGATCTCGCGCTCGCGCTCGACGACCATGCGGAGCGCGACCGACTGGACGCGACCGGCCGACAAGCGACCGCCGATGGTGCGGCAGAGGAGCGGCGAGACCTTGTAGCCAACGAGCCTGTCCAGCACGCGGCGCGCCTGCTGCGCGGCGACGAGGTTCTCGTCGATCTGCTTCGGCTCCTTGAAAGCCTCCTGCACGGCGCGCTTGGTGATCTCGTTGAACATCACGCGGAAGTGCGGCTTCTTCGGGCGCTTGGGCACGATCTCTTCGGCGAGGTGCTGGCAGATGGCCTCGCCCTCGCGGTCGGGGTCGGCGGCGAGGTAGATGGCCTCGGCCTCCCTGGCCGCGCTCTTCAGGTCGGAGATGACCTTGCGGTTGTTGCGCTTCTTCGTGTCGGGGATGACCTCGTAGGTCGGCTCGAAGTTGTTGTTAACGTCTACGCCGAGTCCCTTCGAGGGCAGGTCTTTGATGTGGCCGATGGAGGCCATCACGCGGTAGTCCGGGCCTAAGTATTTTCCGATAGTCTTCGCCTTCGCGGGCGACTCGACCACTACTAAATTTTTCGCCATCTATTCTTCCTTCTATTAAAAGTCACGCCCTTCAAAAGGAGCAGAAGGCCGGGCGCGAGTGACTGTTAACCTTTTTCTACTAATCTCAAGTTTTCACCGAAAATGCAAACCCGGCTTCCGCTTAGATGCACGACGGTGTCCCCCGGCTCGCTCGGGCTGAGGCTTTCTTTCCCTGTGTAATCAACGAGTTAGGCGGCCGCGCCCGCGGCGAGGATTGTTCCTGCGTTTGAAGACAACGAAGACCCTCCGAACTTAACCACAGAGACACAGAGGCACAGCTTGTTGAGGATTACTCTTCAAGCTGTGCCTCTGTGTCTCTGTGGTTAATTCTTTCTTAAGCGGCTACCACGCGACGCCGTAGTCTTCGCCGTGGTTACTCGACCCGCCCCACATCGTGCCGTGCGCGCGGTCGAGGAGGATGGCGTTGATGGGGCCGGAGGTGCGCTCCTCGTACGTCAGCTCGTAGCCCATCCGCCGCAGCTCCGTGCGCACCCACGGCGGCATCGACTCGGCGAGCAGGATGCGCCCCGGTCGCGTCTCGTGCGCGCCGAAGGAGCTGCGCATCTGGAAGCTGTTGACGTTCGGCGCCTCGGTCGCCTCCTGCACCGTCATGCCGAACTCGACGACGTTGAGGAAGAACTGCAAGAGGTTCTGATCCTGACTGTCGCCGCCCTGCACGGCGAAGGCGAGGTAAGGCTTGCCCTCTTTCAAAGCGAGCGTCGGCGTGAGCGTCACGCGCGGGTGCTTGCCCGGCTCGATGACGTTGAAGGGGCCTTCCGCGGGGTCTGTGACGAAGCTCTGCGCGCGCTGGCTCAAGCCGACGCCTGTGCGCCCCGCGATGACCGCGGGCACCCAGCCGCCGCTCGGCGTCACGGACACGACCCAGCCTTCGGCGTCCGCCGCCTCGACCGAAGTCGTGCCCGCGTAGAACGAGCGCATGAACTCTTCGTCCGATGATTGAACCGACGCCGTCGAGCGGATGGTGTCCTGATTCGCGGGCGCAGATGTTGACGGGTTGGAAGGGTTCGGGCTCCACCTGTCGAGCAGGTCTTTGAACGGATTAGTCTGCGAGCCCTGGAACGGGTAAGGGTCGCCGGGCTTGACGTTGGGGTCGTTGCGCTGCTGGTTCAACTTGGCGGCGCGCTGCTTCGCGTACTCCTTCGAGAGCAGACCCTTGATGGGCTCCTCGGGCGGGAAGTATGGGTCGCCGTAGTAGAAGTCTCGGTCGGCGAAGGCCATGCTCATCGCCTGGTAGACGGTGTTGACGTAGCGCGAGCTGTTGAAGCCCATCGCCTTCAGGTCGAAGTTCTCAAGGATGTTCAAAGCCTGAAGCATCGCCGGCCCCTGCGTCCAGTCCGTCAGCTTGTAGACTTCGACCCCTTTGTAAGTGGTCTTGACCGGCTCTTCAATCCTGACCTTCCAGTTGGCGAGGTCTTGTGCGGTGATGAGCCCGCCGTCCTCCTGCGTGCCGCGCGCGATCTCCTGCGCGATGTCGCCCTTGTAGAAGCGGTCGTAGGCGGCGTAGATGGCCGCCTTCCGATCCTTGCCCGAGGCCAAAGCCTGCTGCTCCGTCTCGACCAGCTTGCGCAGCGTCGCGGCGAGGTCGGGCTGCTTGAAGACTTCGCCGGGCTCGGGCGCTTCACGTTTTTGCCCCGCGTGCGGCAGCATCACCGCGGGCGAGTAGCGCCACTTCTTGATCTCCGCCTTCTGGCGCTCGATGGTGTTGGCGAGTTGCGCCTCGATGGGGAAGCCGTCGGCGAGTTGAATCGCCGGGTCGAGCACGTCCTTCAGGCTGAGCTTGCCGTACTCGGCGAGCATGGTCATGATGCCGCCCGGCGTGCCCGGCGTGACGGCCGCGAACGGGCCGTACTCGGGCGGGTACGGCATCTTCTTCGAGCGATAGAACTCGGCGGTCGCGCCCGTTGGGGCGACGCCGAGCGCGTTGACGCCGATGACCTTGCCCGTGTGCGGGTTGTAGATGAGCGCCTGCGTCTCGCCGCCCCAACTGAGCGTGTCCCATAAAGTCGCCGTGGCGGCGATCATCGCGCACGCGGCGTCCACGGCGTTGCCGCCCTTCTGAAAGACCATCGCCCCGGCCGTCGCCCCCAGGGGCTTCCCCGTGATTGCCATCCAGTGCCGACCGTGCAGCGGCGGCTTCTGCGTCCGCTGCGCGGGAGTGCGAACCGGCAGCGCCAATGCCAACGTCAACGCCGACAGACCAATCGTGAACAGTCTCTTCCTCAGACTCATCGCTCCCTCCGTCTTGAGCCCCTTCGATTCGAGAACGCTTCTTCCGCGGTTGCTGCTATTATGACGCGGCCCATCGAATTTAGAAACTGTCGGCAAGGAGTCATGACATGAGGAAGTTCGTCCTCGGCCTGTGCCTTCTGTCGTTGCTGACGCCCATCACGGCGTTCACGCAAGAGCGCCCCGCGCTTTCGGACGAGACGCGCGCGTTCGTGAGCGTGGACGCCGCGACAGTCGCGCTCACACACGTCCGCGTCATCGACGGCACGGGCGCGCCCGCGCTCGCAGACCAGACGGTCGTCATCTCGGGCGGCCGTGTTCAGTCGGTGAGCCCTTCAGCCTCGGCGAAGTTTCCCGCAGACGCGAAGGTCTTGGACATGACGGGGCGGAGCGTCATCCCCGGGCTCGTGTTGATGCACGAGCACCTCTTCTACCCGACGGGGCGGCTCGCGCTCTTCAACGAGATGGGCTGGAGCTTCCCGCGCCTCTACCTCGGCTCGGGCATCACCTCGATGCGCACGGCCGGGAGCGTCGAGCCCTACACCGACCTCAACATCAGGAAGATGATCGACGCCGGGCGCATCCCCGGCCCGAAGGTTCACGTTACCGGCCCCTACCTCGACGGCAAAGGCGCCTTCGCCACGCAGTTCCACGTCCTCGACGGCCCCGACGACGCGCGCCGCATGGTCAACCAATGGGCCGACGAGGGCGTCACCTCCTTCAAAGCCTACATGTACATCGACCGTGCCGAGCTGGGCGCGGCAATTCAAGAGGCGCACAAGCGCGGCATCAAGGTCACGGGGCACCTCTGCGCCGTCGGCTTCCGCGAGGCCGCCGCGCTCGGCATCGACAACCTCGAACACGGCGCCGTCATCGACACGGAGTTCGTGCCGGGCAAGAAGCCCGACGTGTGCCCGCCGCAGAACGAGACCGTCTCGAACTTCGCCAAGCTCGACATCGACTCCGCGCCGGTGCGCGAGATGATCCGCGACCTCGTCGCGCGCAAGGTCGCCGTCACCTCGACGCTCGCGGTCTTCGAGGCGTTCCTCCCAGACCGCCCGCCGCTCCAACAACGCGTCCTCGACGCGTTGACCGCCGACGCGCGCACGCAGTACCTCTCCGCGCGCCCACGCTCGGCCGAGAGCAAGGACTCGCCCTGCGCCGTCGCTTTAAAGAAAGAGATG
>CAXTSK010000319.1:0-6473 GCA_964246655.1 uncultured Pyrinomonadaceae bacterium | reverse complement strand
AGCCAGAGGTGCCCGAGCGCCTTCGTCATCGCGCGCGTCTCCGACTCGGGCTCGCGCGCGACCGGCAGCGAGGCGAAGGCGTTCTTCCCCGCGGGCACGTGCGGGTGCCGGCGCACCAGCGTCGTCACGGCGCTGCCCGGCCCCACTTCGAGGTAGATGCGCTCCTGCTTCCGGAACAGCTCGCCGAGCCCGTCGGCGAAGCGGACGGTCTGGCGCAGGTGCCTGACCCAGTACTCGGGGTCGGTCGCCTCGCGCTCCGTGATCCAGGTGCCCGTCACGTTCGAGATGAAGGGCAGCTTCGGCGGGCTCAAGGGCAACTGCCGCACCAGCGCAGCGAAGTCCGGCAGGAGCGGGTCGAGCATCTCCGAGTGGGCGGCGTGCGAGGTGTGCAGCAGCCAACTGTTGATGCCCCGGGCGTTCAACTCCTCCTGGAGCCCGGCGACGGCCTCGGGCGGGCCGGCGACGACGCAGAGCGCCGGCCCGTTGACGGCGGCCAGCGAGAGCCGACCCTCGATGAGCGGCAGCATGTCGCGCTCGGTGAGCGGCACGGCCAGCATGTTGCCGGGCGGCAAGTCCTGCAAGAGCTGCCCCCGCTTGGCGACGAGCCGCAGCGCGTCCTCGACCTCAAAGACCCCGGCCACGCACGCCGCGGCGTACTCGCCGAGGCTGTGGCCGACGAGCGCCTGCGGCTGCACGCCCCAGCTCATCCAGAGCTTCGCCAACGCGTACTCGAAGGCGAAGAGGACGGGCTGCGCGTGGAGCGCCTCCATCAGCAACTCGGCCGCGCGCTCGCCGCCGTCCCCGGCGTAGCCGAGCACCTCGCGCAAGTCCATCTCCAGGTGCGGCCGGAGGATTTCAGCGGCGTTGTTGAGCTGCTCACGGAAGACCGGCTCGGCGTGGTAAAGCTCGTAGCCCATGCGCGACCGCTGCGTGCCCTGGCCGGGGAACATGAAGACGACGGGACGGCGGTCGCTCACCTGCGAGGCCGTGAAGTCCTGGAGGGCTTCGGGCGACCGCACGGTCTCGAACGCGTCGCCCGCATCGCGGCAGACGAGCACGCGCCGCTGGCCGAAGACGCGGCGGCCGGTCTGGAGTGTGTAGGCCACGTCGGCGAGGCTCGCCCCCGTGTTCTGTTCGAGATGCTTGATGAGTTTGTCCGTCGCCTTCTCCAGCGCCGTGTCGGTCTTGGCCGAGAGCGGGAGGAGCTGCCACTCGCGCCCAGGCCCGGCCTCGGCGGGCGCAGGGGCCTCTTCGAGGATGACGTGCGCGTTGGTGCCGCCGAGGCCGAAGGAGCTGACACCGGCGCGGCGCGGCAGGCGCGGCGTCTCCCAGGGCGCGAGCGCGTCGTTGACGTAGAAGGGGCCGTTCTCGAAGTCGATCTTCGGGTTCGGCTCGGAGAAGTTGAGGCTCGGCGGCAGTTGCCTGTGCTTGAGCGCCTGCACGGTCTTGATTAAACCGGCGACGCCCGCCCCCGCGTCTAAGTGTCCGATGTTGGTCTTGACCGAGCCGATGGCGCAGACCCGCCGCTCGCCCGCGCCCGGGCCGAAGGCGCGCTTCAGGGCCGCCAGCTCGATGGGGTCGCCGATGGGGGTGCCCGTCCCGTGCGTCTCGACGTAGGTGATGCTCTCGGGCTCGACCTCGGCCACCGCCTGCGCCGCCCTGATGACCGCGGCCTGCCCGGCCTCGCTCGGCGCGGTATAGCCGGCCTTGAGTGAGCCGTCGTTGTTGATGGCCGAGCCCTTGATGACGGCGTGGATGTGGTCGCCGTCGGCCAGGGCGTCTTCGAGCCGCTTGAGCACGACGACGCCGACGCCGTTGCCGCTCACCGTCCCCTGGGCGCGAGCGTCGAAGGCGCGGCAGTGGCCGTCGGGCGAGAGGATGCCGCCGTCCTGGTAGAAGTACCCGCCGTGCTGCGGCAGCGTGACCGAAGCGCCGCCGGCCATCGCCATGTCGCTCTCGCCGCCGAGCAAGCTCTGGCAGGCGAGGTGGACGGCGACGAGCGAGGTCGAGCAGGTGGTCTGCACGCTGACGCTCGGGCCGCGCAGGTTCATCTTGTAGGAGACGCGCGGCGCGGCGTGATCCTTGTCGTTGCCGATGACGAGTTGGAGCTTGTTGACGGAGCGCTCGATGTCGCGGTTGAGGTGAAGCGAGTCGAGGTAGTAGGTGCCCGAGCTCACTCCCGCGAAGAGCCCGATGCAGCCCTTGAACCTCTCGGCGTCGTAGCCGCTGTTCTCCAACGCCTCCCACGCGCATTCCAGCAGGAGCCGCTGCTGCGGGTCGGTGATCTCGGCCTCCTTCGGGGTGAACCCGAAGAAGGCCGCGTCGAACAGGTCCACGTCCTTGAGCACGCCGCGCGCGCTGACGTAGGCGGGGTCGGCGGCAATCGTCGGGTCGATGCCGACGGCGTGCAGCTCCTCCTTCGTGAAGAAGGTGATCGACTCGACGCCGTCCCTCAGGTTGGCCCAGAACTCTTCGACGCTCCCGGCCCCTGGGAAGCGGCCCGCCATCCCGATGATCGCCACCTCCAGCCCCGTGCAGCCCGGACGGGTCTCGTCTCTACTCATCGCTCGCCCCCTGTAAAGTGTCCTGCTGTCTCTTCTCCAACCTCTGCCTGAGCCGCTGCTTGCCGCCCGCCGCCTTCCCCGCCTGTTCGGCCTCGGCCTCGGCCGGCGACTCGGCCGAAGGCGGGCCGGACTCCGCCCGTCCGTCCTGACCGAGAAAGTCCGCCATCAAGCTGACCGTCGGGTGGCTGAACATCTCGATGACGGGAAGCTCCTGCCCGGTCAAATCGTGCAGGCGAGCCACGACCAGCGTGGCGAGCAGCGAGTGGCCCCCGAGGTCGACGAAGTGGCCGGGGACGCCGACCCGCGCGCGCCCCAGCCCCTCCTCCCAGCCGGCGACGATGCCCAGCGCAAGCTTGCTGCGCGGCGCGACGTACTCGCCGCCGCCGCGCCCCGCCTCCGGCTCGGGCAAAGCCTTGCGGTCGAGCTTGCCGTTGGCCGTCAAAGGCAGCGCCTCCAACTCCACGAAGGCTGAAGGCACCATGTACTCCGGCAGCCGCCCACGCAGGTACTCGCGCAGCTCGCCGGCCGTGACTATGTCGCCCTCTCCCTCCTGGGACACGAAGTAGGCGACGAGCCGCCTGCCGCCGTGCCCGTCATCGCGCGCCGCGGCGACCGCCTCGCGCACCCCGGCGTGAGAGCTAAGCGCCGACTCGATCTCGCCCAACTCGATGCGATAGCCCCTTAGCTTCACCTGCTGGTCGCCGCGGCCCAGGTATTCCAGGTTCCCGTCCGACAGGTACCGCGCCACATCGCCCGTCCGGTACATCCGCCCCCCGGCTTCCGCGGCGTACGGGTCCGGGATGAACCGCTCCGCCGTCAGCCCCGGCCGCCGCAGGTACCCGCGCGCCAGCCCCACACCCGCGATGTAGAGGTCGCCCGCCACGCCCGCCGGCGCCGGCTGCAACCGGCCGTCCAGGACGTAGAGCCGGATGTGGGCGATCGGCCTCCCGATGGGCACCACGCGCGCCCCCGGCTCGCACTCCCAACTGCTCACGTCCACCGCCGCCTCCGTCGGCCCGTAGAGGTTGTGCAAGCGCCCCGGCATGGTCTCGTAGAAGCCCCGCACCAACTCCGGCGCCAGCGCCTCGCCCGAGCAGATCACCCGCCGCACGCTCTCGCACCGCGCCACGCCCGGCTCCCGGAGGAAGGGCGCCAGCATCGACGGCACGAAGTGCAGCGTCGTCACCTGTGCCGACTCGATCAGCTCGCGCAGGTAGGCCGGGTCGCGGTGCCCGCCCGCCCGCGCCATGACGAGGCGCGCGCCCGTCAGCAGCGGCCAGAAGAACTCCCACACGCTCACGTCGAAGCTGTAGGGCGTCTTCTGCAACACGGCGTCCGTTCCGTCGAGCCGGTACTCTTCCTGCATCCAGTGGAGGCGGTTACAGATGGCGCGGTGCGAGGTGAGCGTGCCCTTCGGCCTGCCGGTCGAGCCCGACGTGTAGATGACGTAGGCCAGGTTGTCGGCAGAGGCAGCGGACTCAAGCGGGGCGTTCGCGTCCCCTGCGCCCGCGGCCTCCGCCTCATCGAAGCCCGCGCCGACTTCCAGGAGTTCGACGCCCGCGGCCGGGACGCGCCCCGCTACGGCCGGCTGCGTCAGGAGCAAGCGGGCGCCCGAGTCCGCGAGCATGAAGGCGAGGCGGTCGGCCGGGTACTCGGGGTCGAGCGGGAGGTAGGCTCCTCCGGCCTTGAGCACCCCGAGCAGCGCGACGACGAGTTCGGCGGAGCGTTCGAGGCAGACGGCGACGACCGAGTCGGGGCCGACGCCGCGGCGGCGCAGGCGTGTTGCCAACTGAGAGGCGCGCGCGTCGAGTTCGGCGTAGGAGAGATGGCGCGGGCCGTCAACAACCGCGACGGCGTCGGGCGTGGCGGCCGCCTGAAGCGCGAACCACTCGTGGAGGGTCGGCGCGGGCGGAGGCGGCAAGCTGCGGTCGCCCTCGGAGAGCGCGAGCCGGCGCCGCCGCTCTTCGCCGCTGAGCAGCTCCAACTCGCCCACGGGCTTGTCGGGGTTGTCGGCCGCCTCCCGCAGCAGGCGCGCGTAGTGGTCGAGCAGCCGCCGCATCGTGCCGGCCTCGAACAGATCGGTGCTGTATTCGAGCTGCCCGTCAATGGCGTCGCCGCCCTCGCTCAGCACGAGGTTCATGTCGAACTTCGAGGTCGCGCCCTCGCCGCCGGCCGGGCTCAGCTTCAAGCCGGGTAGCTCCAGCGTCCCGCCCGGTGCGTTCTGCAAGACGAAGGAGACCTGGAAGAGCGGGTGGCGGCTCAGGTCGCGCCCCGGCGCCAGCTCTTCGACGAGCCGCTCGAAGGGTACTTCCTGGTGCGCGTAGGCTTCGAGTGAACTTTCGCGCACGCGCCGCAGCAGCTCGCGGAAGCTCTCGCCGCCTTCTATCTGCGTGCGCATCACGAGCGTGTTGACGAAGAAGCCGATCAGCCCTTCCAACTCCGTGCGGGTGCGACCCGCGACGGGCGTGCCGACGACGACATCCCGCTGCCCCGTGTAACGATGGAGCAGGGCCTTGAAGCCTGCGAGCAGCAGCATGAAGGGCGTCACGCCCTCCTCGCGGCAGAGTGCCTTCAAAGATTGGGTCAACTCGCGGTTGATGACGACGCGCTCGACGGCTCCCCTTTGAGAGCGCACGGGCGGGCGCGTCTTATCAGTGGGTAATTCCAGCGGCTCGACGCCCGCGAGGCGTTCGCGCCAGTAGGAGAGCTGTTTGTCGAGGACTTCGCCTTGCAACCACTCGCGCTGCCAGACCGCGTAGTCTGCGTACTGAATAGACAACTCAGGCAGCGGCGAGTCCTGCCCCTGCGAGTAGGCCGTGTAGAGCGCGGCCACCTCGTTGATGAGCACGCCCATCGACCAGCCGTCGCTGGCGATGTGGTGCAGCGTCAGGAGAGCGACGTGGTCATCCCCGCCGAGGCGCAGCAGCCGCGCACGCAGCATCGAGTCCCGGGAGAGGTCGAAGGGCTTGTGCGCCTCCGCGACCGCCAGCCGCCGCGCCTCCGCCTCGCGCGCATGCGGGGCCAGTCCCGCCAGGTCTGTGACCGGCAGCGCGACCGGGCGCGGCTCGCGGATGACCTGCACAGGTGCCATGTCTGACAGCGCGAAGGTCGTGCGCAAGACCTCGTGGCGGCGCACGACTTCGGAGAGCGTTCGCTCCAACGCCCGCACGTCGAGCCGCCCATGCAGGCGCACGCCCGTGGGCACGTTGTAGACGGACGAGCCCGGCTCCATCCGGTCGAGGAACCACAGCCGTTGC
Source organism: uncultured Pyrinomonadaceae bacterium (assembly GCA_964246655.1). Taxonomy (GTDB): domain Bacteria; phylum Acidobacteriota; class Blastocatellia; order Pyrinomonadales; family Pyrinomonadaceae; genus QHXN01. The sequence goes on along the minus strand of CAXTSK010000319.1, from coordinate 652 downwards.
TGCGCGAAAGAGAGCGGTAAGACCCCTTCGCGCTCGACGCGCAGCAGGGGCGGAGCCCCGCTTCGTGCTCCGCGCTCCTGCGCCTCGGCGACGGCGGTGGCCATGGCGGCGACGGTCGGCGACTCGAAGAGCTGGCGCAGCGGCAATTCGACGCCGAACGCCTCGCGGCAGCGCGCGACGAGTTGGGTGGCGAGCAGCGAGTGTCCGCCGAGGTCGAAGAAGTTGTCGTAGATGCCGACGCTGTCTAAGCCGAGCACCCCGGCCCAGATCGCGCAGAGCACCTCCTCGGTCGGGGTGCGCGGCGCGACGTAGTCGCCGCCTGCGGCCTCGCGCCCCGCCTCCGGCTCGGGCAGAGCCCTCCGGTCGAGCTTCCCGTTCTCAGTCAGCGGCAGGGCCTCCAACTCCACGAACGCCGACGGCACCATGTAGTCGGGCAGACGGCTCCGCAGGTGCTCGCGCAAGGCCGCGGCAGTGACCGCCTCTTCGCCCGCGCCGCTCTCGTCGGCGACGAAGTAAGCGACGAGCCGCTTGTCGCCTCCCTCCCCGCTCACCACGACGGCGCACTCCTTCAGCCCTCCGTGTTTGAGCAGTGCCGCTTCGACCTCGCCCGGCTCGATGCGGTAGCCCCTCACCTTGGCCTGCCGGTCGGCGC
>CAXTSK010000318.1:0-6480 GCA_964246655.1 uncultured Pyrinomonadaceae bacterium | reverse complement strand
CTGTGGGGCGCGGGACATACGGCCTCGCTCGTCGTCGTCGGCTTCATCGTGCTGACGCTGCGCGTCGCCGTCCCCGAGGGCGTGGCGGGGTGGTTGGAGTTCGGCGTCGCGCTGATGATTATCGCGCTCGGCGTGAACGCGTTCGCGAAGGCACTGCGCGGGAGGGCCGACGCACACGTCCATCGACACCGGCACGGCGGGGTCGCGCACGCACACGTACACTTCCATGAACTCGGCGCCGCGCAGGCGGGGGGCGACTCGGGACACACCCACGCCGTCACGCGGGTCGGTCTCAAGCCCGTCCTTGTCGGGGCCATGCACGGCCTGGCGGGCTCGGCGGCGTTGACGCTGCTCGTCCTCGCGCAGATTGATTCCGCCGTGCTCGGCCTGCTCTACCTCGCGGTCTTCGGCGCGGGTTCAGTCGTCGGCATGATGTTGATGTCGGGGCTGGTGGGGTTGCCTTTCGCACTCAGCGCCCGCCGTCTCTCGGGCTTGAGCAACGGACTTCAGACGGCCGCGGGGGCGGCGAGTGTAGTGTTCGGACTCTGGTACGCGTACCATACGGGCGTCGCGAACAGCCTGTTCGGGGTCTTCTCATAACGACGGCAGAGCATGTCAGTCATTCCAGTTAAAGATTTGCCGGCGCCACCGGAGGGTAAGACCGGTTGGCCGTGGACGGAAGAATCGCCCACGCCCGTCGGGGCGCTCCCCGGGGGACGGGAGTGGCCGCGAATAAGTGTCGTCACGCCCTCGCTCAACCAAGCGGAATTTCTTGAGCAGACTATCAGGTCGGTGCTGCTGCAAGGTTATCCGAACCTTGAGTACATAGTCATGGACGGGGGGAGCAGGGACGGAAGCCTCGGGGTTATACAAAAATATGCGCCGCACCTGGCTCGTTGGGATAGCCGTCCCGACCGTGGACAGGGGCACGCGATCAATAAAGGCTGGCGACTATGCACAGGGGAGATTCTGTGCTGGCTCAACAGTGACGACTTTTACCTGCCGGGCACGTTGCAGGCTGTCGCGGAAGCTCTCGCCGACGGGACGGGCGTTTCCGCTCTGGTGGGGCACAGCATGACAGTCAACGCCGACGGCAGCCCGCCCCGGAAGGGCGTGGGCAGGTTCGAGGGACTTGAAAGGCTCCTGAAGTTCTGGAAGGGCTACCACATGCATCAGCCCTCCATCTTCTGGCGGCGCGAAGTGTTCGAGCAGGTCGGTTACCTCGACGAGAGTCAGCACTACATCCTGGACTTCGACTACTGGGTGAGAATCGCGAGGCATTTCGAGTTCAGGAACATCGACCGCATCCTGTCCTGCGTCAACCGCCACGCCGACGCGAAGACGGGCGACGACTACCGAGGCTACCTCCGCGACTTGAGGAACGCGGCGCCCGGGTACTGGGGGCCGCGAACGCGCCCGAGGTACTGGCGTTTGAAAGCCTCGCTGTTAAAGCACGACTGCGCGCCATACGCCACGTACGTTTACTGGGCCGCGAGCCGGAGGCTCAAATCCTTAACGCTCCGTCCCAAGACCCATTCCGAGTTTCATTAGAGAGGAAGCGGCTCTACCGAGTTAAGAAGGGCCGGGTGAGCCGCCCATAATCTTCGGGGTTGACCGAAGATGACTGTTCATGGCAGCACCTTTAACCGATACGCAGACTGTCGCAGAGGCAGCCGCCACTGAGGGCGGCGTCAGGCGACTCATTCCGGTGTCGTCACCCTCGTTCGTCGGTAACGAGAGGGATTACGTCCTCGACTGCGTCGATTCGGGGTGGATCTCGTCGGCCGGCGCATACGTAGACCGCTTCGAAGCGGCGTACGCGGAGTTCTGTGGGGTCAGGCACGCGGTGGCTTGCTGCAACGGCACGGCCGCCCTGCACCTCGCCCTCCTCGCGCTCGGCGTCGCCCCCGGCGACGAGGTGATCGTGCCGACGCTGACGTTCGTCGCCACGGCCAACGCCGTGACCTACTGCGGGGCGCGCCCCGTCTTCGCCGACTCGGAGCCGGAGACGTGGAACCTCGACCCGGCGCAGGTCGCGGCGAAGATTACGCCGCGCACGAAGGGCATCGTCGCCGTCCACCTCTATGGGCACCCTGCCGACATGGACGCGCTCCGCGCGCTGGCGAGCCGCCACGGCCTCTTCCTTCTCGAAGACGCCGCCGAGGCGCACGGCGCGCTCCACGGGGGGCGGCGCGCGGGCTCACTCGGCGACATCGCCGCGTTCAGTTTTTACGGGAACAAGATCATCGCCACCGGCGAGGGCGGGATGGTCACGACGGACGACGACGCGCTGGCCGCGCGCGTGCGGCTGCTGCGGGGGCAGGGGGTAGACCCGGAGCGGCGCTACTGGTTCCCCGTCGTCGGCTACAACTACCGGATGATGAACATCCCCGCCGCCATCGGGCTGGCGCAGCTTGAGCGCGCGGACTGGCACATGGGCCGCCGCCGCGAGGTCGCCGCCGCTTACAAGCAACTGCTCGGCGGCGTCAAAGGGCTCGGCTGGCAGGCGGAGCGCACCTGGGCGCAGCACGCCTACTGGATGTTCACCGTCCTCCTGAACGACGGCGAGGCGGACGGCCGCGACCGCCTGATGACGCGGCTCCACGAGGAGGGTGTCGAGACGCGCCCCGTCTTCTACCCCGTGCACAGCCTGCCGCCCTACCATGAGGCGGCGCGGGGCGAAGAGTTCCCCGTGGCGGAAAGCCTGGCGCGGCGCGGCATCAGCCTCCCCACCTGGGCCGGACTGAGCCGCGCCGACCAAAGCTACGTCTGCGAGCGACTACTCGAATGCATGGACTAGGCGGATGCGACACGGGCCGACAAGATAATTCGGCAAAGCTCTTCAAGATGGTCTGTATCATTAGCAAGCCGGTCATCGCCGTATTGTTCCTCCTCATCGCGTCCGAAGTCGTCGCGGCGCAGGCGGGCGGTTCGCGCGTCATCTCCGGCGTCGTCGTCACCGCGGGCGACGAGTTGGTGCCGGGCGTTCGTATCATCGTCAACACGCCAGGAGGCGCTGTGAGCGCTGTGAGCGACGCCGAGGGCCGCTTCAGGCTCGACGCCCCCGCGGGGTCTTTGACGCTCAGTCTCACGGGGGAGAACGTGAGGCCCGTGACGAGACGGATCGCTGCGGGCGAAGCGGCCGAAGACCTGAGGCTTCTCGTCGAATACGTAGTCCCGCCCATTCACGAGAGCATCGTCATCGTCGATTCATCGCTCGACCCGGGTGTCGAACGGCGTAACGAGGAGGTCTATCGGGGCACGCTCTTCTCCCGCGACGACCAGCTCTTCGACACGCTCGCCGCGGGCATCAACGCCGGGCAGCACGAGGGCGGAGGCAAGTCGCTCGAAGTGCGCCGCTTCGGCTTCAACATGGATCACGGCGGGCTCTTCGGCGGGTTCAAGGTGTTGGTTGACGACGTGCAGCAGAACTTCGGCACGCAGGGGCACGGCCAGGGCTACCTCGGGCAACTCAAGAGCCTGACGCCCGAGCTGGTCGAGCAGGTGGACATCCTCAACGGCCCCTTCAGCGCGCAGTACGGAGACTTCTCCGGCCTCGGGGTCGCACACATACGCACGCGCGAGTCCCTGCCCGACGTGCTGACGGCGCGCGTGCAGGGCGGCTCGTTCGACACCTTCCGCGGCTTCGTCGCCTACAGCCCCGCGCTCAAAAATGGCTCCGGCTTCATCGCCTACGAAGGCTCGCGCACGGACGGGCCTTTCGTCAGCCCCCTGCGCTACAGGCGCGACAACGTGACGGGCAACTACACGCGTGACTTGAGCGGCAAGTCCGCGCTCGGCTTCAAGCTCAACGCGGGACGCAACGACTTCTACTCCTCGGGCCAGATTCCTCTGGATGAGGTGACGGCGGGACGGCTCGACCGCTTCGGCTTCATCGACCCGGACAACGGCGGGCGCGTCCGCGGCGCAACGGCCGCCGTCTACTACCGCCGCGAGCTTGAGGGCGGCGGCCTCTTCAAAGTTGACGGCTTCCTGACGCGCTCACTCTTCGACCTGTGGTCGAACTTCACCTTCTATCTGAATGACCCAGAGTTCGGCGATGAGATACAGCAGCACGACTCGCGCTTGCAGCAGGGCGCGAACGTGCAGTACGTTCAGCCTCACAAGCTCTTTGGCGCTCATGCGCTCCTGACAGTCGGCGGCAACTTGCAGGCGTTTCAAACCAACGTCGGACTCTACCCGTCGGCGGGCCGCAATCCGAACCGCGCGGACGTGTCGCGCGTCAACCCGTTGGGTTGCCCGTTCGAGGACAATCCCGCGCAGCCGGGCCTGCCTGACAGATTCAACAGCCCATGCTTTCTCCTCACGAGTGCCGACGCGCGCGTGGCGAATACGGGGCTCTACGTGCAGCAGGCCGTTGACCTCTTCGAGGGACATCTGCATCTGGAAGGTGGCCTGCGCTACGACTACTTCCGCTTCAACGTCGAAGACAGGATAAGGCCCGTCTTCTCCGGCTCGCAGGGCGAAGGGCGCTTGCAGCCGAAGGCGTCGCTGGCCTACACGCCGTCCCACTCTTTCCCCACGACCTTCCACTTCAACTACGGCCGCGGCATCAGCAGCCAGGACGCGCGCGGCGTCGTCCGCCGGCCGGAGAGCCCGCGGGTCGCGACGACCGACTTCTATCAGCTCGGCACGTCGCACAACTTCAAGCGCTTCTCGGCGAGCGCCGACCTGTTCCTGATAGATAATTCTAACCAGCAAGTCTACATCCCCGACGACGGTTCGATTGAGTTCGCAGGCCCCTCGCGCGCCTACGGCTTCGAGGTGAAGAACTCGGTCCGCCTCACGGGCAAGCTCTCCTTCTACGGCGGCCTGACGCAGGTCATGAACGCCTTCTATCGCGGCACACGCCCGCGCGAGTACGTGGACAGCGCCCCGCACACCGTCGCCAACGCGGGCTTCACTCTCTCCGACTACCGCGGCTTCAGCGGCTCGCTCCGCTACCGGCACACGAGCAACTACCGGCTCGACCCGCTCGACGCGGGCATCCGCGCGTCGGGCCTCGACGTGGTAGACCTCGGCGTCAACAAACGTCTCAGGCGCGGTCTGGACTTCAACCTCTCGATAGACAATCTTTTCGACAAGCGGTACTTCGAGACGCAGAACTTCTTCGAGTCGCGCGTGCGCCCCGGCGAAGAGCCCGCCGAGCGCATTCACGCGACCCCCGGCTTCCCCTTCGGCGTGACCGTCGGACTGACCTTCAGGTTTCATGGCAAGTAAGCACGAAACGCATGTGCGGGATTAGCGGCATCGTCAGCAGGGGCGGCGTCACGCCGGACGACCTGGCGCGGGTCGAAGCGATGAGCCGTGCGCTCGTCCACCGCGGGCCGGACGACTCCGGTACGTACAACGCGACCCACGTCGCGCTAGCGTCGCGGCGTCTCTCCATCATCGACTTGGACGGCGGGCATCAACCTCTCTACAACGAAGACCGCTCGCTCGCGCTCGTCGCCAACGGCGAAATCTACAACCATGCGGAGTTGCGCCGCCTGCTGGAAGCCCGCGGCCACCGCTTCAAGACGGGGAGCGACTGCGAGGCCATCCTCCACGCTTACGCCGAGTATGGCCCAGCCTGCGTCGAGCGCCTGCGCGGCATGTTCGCCTTCGCGCTGTGGGACGACGTGCGGCGGCGGCTCGTGCTGGCGCGAGACCCTATGGGCGAGAAGCCGCTCTACCTTTACGAGCGCGACGGCCGTCTGCTGTTCGCGTCGGAGATGAAGGCGCTCCTCCGCTCGGGCGAAGTCCCATTTGAATTAGACCCCGAGGCCGTCGATCTTTACTTCCATTACCAGTACGTGCCCGAGCCGAGGACGGCCGTGAAGGGCGTGCGCAAGCTGGACGCGGCGCGCCTGCTCGTCATCGACGTGGAGCCTTGGCGCGTCGAGGAGAGTTGCTACTGGCGGATGGAGGACGCGCCCCCTCTGGAGGGCGACGCGCCCTCGCTCATACGCGAGCAACTGGAAACGGTCGGCGAGCTGATTACTCGCGCGGACGTGCCCGTGGGCGTCGCCCTGAGCGGCGGGCTCGATTCGAGCGCCGTCGCCGCCGTCGCCGCGCGCCATCGTCCCGGCGAGTTGCACGCCTTCAGCGTCGGCTATCCCGGCCGCCCCGAAGGGGTGGACGAACGCGACGAAGCCCACGCCCTCGCGCGACACCTCGGCCTGCCTTTTCACGAGGTCGAGGTCGAGGCGGAAGAGGTGGTCGAGTTCTTTCCCGAATTGAGCTACCGGCGGGACGACCCCGTCGCAGACTATTCGGGGCACGCTTACTACGCGGTCATGTGCGAGGCGCGCGCGCGAGGTGTGCCCGTCATGCTGCAAGGGCAGGGCGGCGACGAGTTGTTCTGGGGCTACCCGCACCTGCGCCGGGCCGCGCTCGAATCCGTCGAGAAGGGGGCGCTCAACGGCCGGGGCCTTGTCGCCCCGCTCCGCTACCTCATGCCCTCCTCGCCCGCGCGGG
>CAXTSK010000317.1:0-6497 GCA_964246655.1 uncultured Pyrinomonadaceae bacterium | reverse complement strand
CGGTTGAATGAAGGTGCCCCTCATGTTCAGGCGTCGCTGACGCGACGCGGGCTCGTCACGTTGCGTGACCGGGCGTTGAAACGCCCGGCTAAATTCAAATGCCGCTCCGCGGCAAATTGATGCGTGCGCGTTAAGGACGACATTTTTGTCCCGCGTATTTTCAAGCGTGACAATAATGTCTTCGGCGTTGCAGGCGTTCGAGGGGCGGAGAGACGCGACCTCCGCCCGAAAACATTTAAAAAAGGCCGGCTCCTCTCCTTCAATGCCCTGCACGCCTCCATGCATAGCGACGGTCGTGCCGCGTGGCACGGCCGTTGTTAACCGGAGTCAACGTGACAGCCTTCAACTTCGCCCGCGCCGGAGTCTGTGCGCGGGAGTCGATCCGAAAAATTTAAACGGGAGAGGTTAATGATGAGAAGGTCTTGGGGAGCGTCCAAGTGTGTCTGGTCTCTGCTGCTCGTGGCGGCGGCGCCGCTCGTGGCTTTGGCTCAAGGGGCGCAGTCGGACGCGGAACGCCTGACGAAGCTTGAGAGCGCGGCCGCGTCGGCGCAGTCGGCGGGCGACAACGCTTGGATGCTCGTCTGCGCGGCGCTCGTGCTCTTCATGACGGGGCCGGGGCTCGCGCTCTTTTACGGCGGGCTCGTCAGGCGCAAGAACGTCCTGACGACGATGTTCCAGAGCTTCATCCTGATGGCCGTCGTCACGGTGCTGTGGGCGCTCTTCGGCTACAGCGTGGCGTTCGCCGAGGGGACTCCGTTCGCGGGCGGGCTCACTTACGCGTTCCTGCAAGGCGTCGGCTCCGCGCCGAACGAGACGTACGCGGCGACCATCCCGCAGCAGACCTTCATGATCTATCAGTTGATGTTCGCGGTCATCACGCCCGCGCTCATCACGGGTGCGTTCGCCGAGCGCATGAAGTTCAGCGCGATGCTGCTCTTCACGGTGTTGTGGACGAGTGTCGTCTACTTCCCTCTGGCGCACGCGGTCTGGGGCAAGGGAGGCTTCCTGAACGCCGCGCTCGGCGGCGTTATTCCGGCGCTCGACTTCGCGGGCGGCACCGTCGTCCACATCTCCTCGGGCTTCTCGGCGCTGATCTGCGCGCTCATCGTCGGGCGCCGCGTCGGGTACGGGAAGGCGCCGATGGAGCCGCACAACCTCGTGCTGAGTATGGTCGGCGCGTGCATGTTGTGGGTCGGCTGGTTCGGCTTCAACGCGGGGAGCGCTTTGTCGGCGGGCTCGCTCGCGACGAGCGCTTTCGTGGCGACGCACTTCGCGGCCGCGGCGGCGACGCTCGGTTGGGTCGCCGCCGAGTGGATGCGGACGGGCAAGCCGACGGTGCTCGGCGCGATCTCGGGCGCGGTGGCGGGGCTTGTCGGCATCACGCCCGCTTCCGGTTTCGTGACTCCGATGTCGGCGCTCGCCATCGGGTTCGTCACGGGCGTCGCCTGTTTCCTGGCGGTGACGGAGTTGAAGAAGCGCCTGGGCTACGACGACTCGCTCGACGTGTTCGGGGTGCACGGGATAGGCGGCACCACCGGCGCGCTGCTGACCGGCGTCTTCGCCACGAGCGCCATCAACCCGATCTTCAAGGACGCGTCCGGCAACGCTCTCCCCGTCGGCCTGCTGGAAGGCAACGGCGCGCAACTGCTCAACCAGTTGATGGGCGTTGGGCTGACCATCGGCATCGCGTGCGTCGCCTCGTTCGCCATCCTCAAAGTCGTAGACCTCGTCGTCGGCCTGCGCGTGAGCGAGGAGCAGGAGTTGACGGGGCTCGATCTAAGCCTGCACGGCGAGGCGGGCTATCACCTCGGCGCCGAGTCCGGCTTCGGGCGCCTCGTCGCATCGACCCCTTCGAGCGCAGTTGCGGACGCCGGTTACGGGACGGAGGCGGCGTTGGAGGGAGTAGATTAATTCGACTTCGACTCGCGCGCGCCGGTTTAAGCCGAGGCGCCGCGCGGGCAAGCTTCATCGCAGGGGCGCGGGGCGCGGCGGGAGGACGCTTAAAGGGGGTGGACTTCCTCTAAAGACTCGGCGCCCCTGCGATGAATACCGTTCCAGTATGCAGTTGAGTATGTCAGAGAGTCTTTAGACGCAGAAACACAGAGACACGGCTTGTCGAGCTATAACGCTTCAAGCCGTGTCTCTGTGTTGAAAGCCTACCTACCGTGTAGCTGCCCGAATGAAACTCGCCTCAGGTTTGTGAGCCGAAGCGCGTGACGAACTCGTCTTTGGGGAGTCCCGCCGCTTCGGCGAGCTTTGCCACCCACGACTCGTCCTCAAAGTCCTTCTTCTCGATACGTACCATGTAGTCGCGTGCGACCTGGTAGCTCTCCGTGTCCACGTCCACGGGGCGCTCGCGGCCGCGGCCCGAGCCGGACTCGACCAGTTCGGAGAAGGGGACGGGGCGGAACTCGCCGCCCTGAATCATGATCATCGTGCCGGAGCCGCCGCCGTGCAGGTGTCGGAAGGCGGCGTAGCCGAGGTCGCGCGCGTACTCGGCGTCGAAGGGAATCGGCGGCGCGCAGCGCAGCTCGTAGCCGATGGTCTTATCGACGAGCGTGACCTTGATGCCGCGCCGCTCCAAACGCGCCTGCACTTCGCTCTTGACCTTGCGCCCGAGGTCGATCTCGGCGACGCGGATGTTGCCCTGCGCGTCGCGGTCAACGTCCTGAAGCTCTGCCACCTCCTCGGGGTCGAAGAGTTCGACCAGAGCCTCTGCCAAAAGCACGACGCCGTGCGAGCGGCCCATCGCGCGGCGCTTGATGATGGAGCCCTCGACCACGTCGCAGATGTCCGCGAGCGAGACGCGGTCGCGGCGGAACTCCTCGGGGATGATGGTGCAGGTCGCGCCCGCGGCCTTGCCGATGCCGAGCGTGAGGTGGCCGGTCGGCCGCCCCATCGTCACGCCCAGATACCAGCGCCCGGTCGTCTTCGCGTCCTCCATCAAACGCTGGACGAGCTGCACGCCGACGTGGCGCGCCGTCTCGAAGCCGAGCGTGGAAACGGAGAGCGGGAGCGAGAGGTCGTTGTCGATTGACTTCGGCACCTGCACGACTTTAATCGCTCCGCCCGCGGCGCGCTCGACGGCCGAGGAGCTGCGCACCAGGTCGTCGCCGCCGATAGTGACGAGCGCCTCGATGCCGAGCTTGCGCAGCGCGGCGACGGTGTTGTCGAGGCTCTCCTGGTCGCGCGTAATGTCGGTGCGCGAGGTGCCGAGGATGCTCCCGCCGTCGAGGTGTATGCGCGAGCACTCGTCGATGGACATCTCGTGCTGCTCGTCCGTGTAGCGCTGCGAGAGCCACTCGAAGCCGTCGTGAAAGCCGACGGGCGTACAGCCCATCTTGATCGCCTCGATGACGACGGCGCTGATGACGCCGTTCGTGCCGGGAGCAGGGCCGCCGCCGACGAGGATGCCGATTCGTTTGATTGCCATAAGCGTTTAGGTATGTTTCGGGGCCGGCTGCGTGCCCGGTTGAAGCCCGCGTTCCCACAGCCGCCCCTCGCGGACGACGTTACAGTGATAGCAGGCGCTATGCTCGTTATCCTTGTTGTACCAGTGGTGCTCCGCTCTGACCGATTCGCAATCGCTCCCCTTTTCGACCCACCAGCATAAAGGACGCGGCAGAAGTCCGCGCAGACGCGTGCGCCAACGGTAGGGGTGCGGGTATTTGACCGAAGGGTGGTTGAACATCGGAGCGCTCTTAAGCTCTAGCCAGGAACGTGCCCGCTCAGGTAGCCGAACTTGTCCATGAACTCTTCCGTCGTCATGTTGCCGGCGCCGGCGAGCTTCTGAAGCCAGTAGGCGTCTTCGAAGTCCGAGGGTTCGAGCCGGATTTGATATTCGCGGGCGACGCGGTAGCCCTCGCTGTCGGTGTTGACCATGCGGACGCGCGTGCGGCCGGTGCCGGGCTCGCGTATCTCCGTGAAGGCGATGGGCACCATGCGGCCGCCCTGGACGCTGACCATCGCGTCGGAGCCGCCTTGAAGAAGAAAGCGGATGGCGGCGTAGCCGAGGTCGCGGCAGTAGGCGGCGTCGAAAGGAATCGGGTCGGCGCAGCGCAGCTCATAGCCGATGTTCTTGTTGGTGATCATCACGCGGAGGCCGCGCGCGGCGAGGCGACCCTGCACCTCGACCTTGACGCGGCGCGCGAGGTCAACCTCGGCGAAGCGTATGTGCCCGTGCTCGTCGCGCTCCACGTCCTGAAGCTCGGCCAGTTCGGCCGGGTCGAGTTTCTCGATGAGCCCTTCGGCGAGGACGGCGACGCCGAAGGGCTTGCCCATCGCGCGGCGCTTGATGATGGCGCCCTCGACGATGTCGCAGATGTCGGAGAAGGCGACCGTCTCGCGGCCGACGAACTCCTCGCCGATGATGGTGAGCGTGGCGCCCGCGGCCTTGCCGATGCCGAGCGCGAGGAAGCCAGCCTTGCGCCCCATCGCGACGACGGCGAACCAGCGCTTGGTCGAGCGCGCGTCCTCCATCAAATTCTGCACCAGCTCGACGCCGACGTGGCGCGCGGTCTGGTAGCCGAAGGTCGGGATGTGACTGGGAAGAGGCAGGTCGTTGTCGATAGTCTTGGGGACGTGGACGACCTTGATCTCGTGGCCGCTTCTTTCGGCGACGAAGCTCGAAGAGAGCGCCGTGTCGTCGCCGCCGATGGTGACGAGGTGTGTGACGCCTAAACTGCGTAGCGTTTCGATGACGGCGCGCGTGGCCTTCTCGGACTTGGTCGGGTTGTCGCGCGCGGTGCCGAGGACGGAGCCGCCGCGGAGGTGTATGCGCGAAACGTCTTCGATCTTCAAACGCCGGACGTGCGAGGCGTCCTCGCGAATAAGATACTTGAAGCCGTCCTGCACGCCGAGGACTTCGAAGCCGGTGTTGATGGCCTCGATGGCGGCGGCCGAGATGACCGCGTTGATGCCGGGCGCAGGCCCGCCGCCCACGATGATCGCCAGAACCTTTTTGTCTGCCATGCCGAGAAGAGTGCCCTTCGGTGCGTTTGGGTGAAAGCGGGATTTTACCGGAGCGGGCTGGTTTCTCAAATCGCGGGTGGGTCACTTGAAGCCATCATAAAAATTTGAAATAGGTCTATTAACTACAGAGACACAGAGACACGGCTTGGAAGAGATAACTCAACAAGCCGTGTCTCTGTGTCTCTGTGGTGAAACTCAAATGACGTAGAACGTTTGATACGAGAAAAGGGGATCAGGGCGCGCTCTTGAGGTACTTCTCGGGCAAAGGCGTCTTCGGAGTCTCCGCCTCCCAGAAGATGCTGACGACCCACCAGCGGCGTCCGTCGTGCATGAGCTGGATGCTGTTGATACCGCGAAGGAAAGGCTTGGGGTCGTCGGCCTTGTGGCGGGCCTCGTAGGTGCTCCAGACGTGCGCGATGTGGCCGAAGGTCTCGACGCGGCGCGCCGTCTCGCGCTCGAAGAATCCGTTCTCCTCAAGATACTTCCCGGCACGCGCGACGTAGCCGTCAACGTCCAAGACCGTCGTGGCGAAGCTCTCGTCGCCGGTCGGCTTGGCTTCCGGCGGCGTGCCCGGCGGGCGCACGACCGCCGTCGGCATCAGCCGTGCGCCGGGCGCGAAGAGCGAGCGCATGCGCTCCCAGTCGCGCTTCTGCCCGGCCGGGCCTGAGATAACGTCGTAGACGGCCGCGATGATGGTGTCGATGCTGTTGATGTCCTCGGGGCGTGGCAGAGTTTTGGCAGAGTTCTGTCCGCCGCTGCCATTCGAGTCCTTGGAAGAGCCCTGGGCGCGCGCGTGCCCGAGCAGCAGGCCGAGCGTCAGGAAGCAGAAGGTCAGGGAGGGGAACAGCGCGTGTTTCATCGTCATGAGTCCTTTCGATAATCAGGCTAGTGACTCGGTGCACGCGTCGCGCACGGAGCAGCCGGCGCAGCGGCGCGGGTCGTCGTGGCTGCGGTGAACCTCTTCGCCGTTCGCCGAGGCGTTGATGTCTTCCTTCATCCCTTCGATGAGGGCGAGCGCCTGCTCCCGCATCTCGTCCGTGTACTCGACGCGCACCTCGCGGTCGCGGTACTTGACGAGGCCGTAGGGCACACGCGCGCCGAGCACGTCCTCGACGAGCAGGCAGTAGGCGGCGAGCTGCGCGAGGTGCGAGTCGTAGGGGCGGCCGCTTGTGGGGCAGGCCGTCGATTTGGCCTCGACGGGGACGACACCGCCCTCGACCTCGATGAGGTAGTCGGGCCTTCCGACCAACTCCAACGTCTCGGAGACGAGCGGCCTCTCCTGCTTCTTGCCGTCCCTGCCGACTTCAGTCCCCGCAACGCGGCCGACCGGGCGTCCCGTGTCGCTGTAGAGGAGCGAGCCCTTGGGAAGCCCTGCGCGCTTCGACTCACGCGCCGCGGCCCGTGCGGCGAGGAAGGCCGCGACGACGAGCAGGAAGAGGAGCGAGGTGAGCCAGATCAAAAGGGCCACTCCATGTAAAGCAGTACGAGCGCGAGCGCAAGCGCGAGGTAGACGCAGACGGCGGCGA
>CAXTSK010000316.1:0-6503 GCA_964246655.1 uncultured Pyrinomonadaceae bacterium | reverse complement strand
TCCCTGTCGGCCGCGCCCGGCCCGCGCGAGACGAGGCGGAACGAACGTATCTCCTGCCTGACGCCGTCCTCGTAGACCTCGAAGTCCGAAGCCTTGAGGTCTTTCACCAGCACGCCCTTCTTATCCTTCACCACCGCGTCCATCAAAACTTCGTTGGTGCCGACGACAACCTTCTCCTCGTCCTGCCCAGGGTCTTGCCGCGGCTCTTGCCACGCGCGCGGGAAGGCCGAGGTCACGGCGACGGCCACGATTAAAACGGAGGCGAGTATTCTCATGACATCCTTCTATCGATGATTAGCGTTTGGTCGGCGCGGCCTCTTCCTCTTTGATGATTAAGTAGCGGTTCGCCGTTACGTCCTTCAACTTCGTCAACGTTCCCGAAGGCCAGCGGACTTCGACCTCGTCAACCTTCGTCGCGCCGCCGAGCCCGTAAAGCAGACGCGCGTCCGAGGCGGAAAGGTAACTCGTGCCGCCGAGCATCTGCTTCACGCGGCGCGCGGCGCCGACGCTTATCGTCACGCGCGCGCCCACGGCGTCGCGGTTGCTCTTCGAGCCGACGAGGCGGAGGCCGAGCCAGTTGTTGCGGTTCCCGCCGTCGTTCCTCAAGAGCACAGGCGGCTCGCCTGCGTTCATCAAGAGTAGGTCGGAGTCGCCGTCGTTGTCGATGTCGCCGACGGCGAGGCCGCGCCCGAGGTAGTGTCTTTTCAGAGCCGCGCCGTGCTCGGCCGCCACTTCGCGCATGCCACGCCCCGTGTTCTCGAAGAGGAACGGCGGCTCGGCGTAGGTCGTCTCGGAGAAGACCTTCTGGATCGGCTCGAACGGGTGGCCGTTGAGGACGAACAGGTCAACGAGCCCGTCGTTGTTGTAGTCGAAGAAGCGCGTGCCGAAGCCGCTCATCGGCAGACTGATCTTGCCGAGCCCCATCTCGTACGTCGTCTCCGTGAACGTCCCGTCGCCGTTATTGTGCCAGAAGGCGTTGGTCTGCTGCGAGAAGTTAGTGACGAAGAGGTCGAGGCGGCCGTCGCCGTCTATGTCCTCGGCGTCCACGCCCATCCCGCCGCGCACCGCCCCGTTCGGGTCGAGCGCACACTCGGCTTCAAGCGCGACCTCCTTGAAAGTCCAGTCGCCGTTGTTGCGGAAGAGGAAGTTCGGGTCGGAGTCGTTGGCCTGGAAGATGTCCGCGCGCCCGTCGCCGTCGTAGTCGAAGGCGACCACGCCGAGCCCCTTCGCCTTGTGAGAGGCGATACCCGCCTTCGCGCTCACGTCGGTAAACGTCCCGTCCCGGTTGTTGCGGTAGAGCACCGGCGGCTGACCCTTGAACTTCGAGATGTAACAGTAGGGCCGTCCCTCGAACATGTCACAGGGGACTTTGCCCGCGGGGTCGAAGTCGAGGTAGTTACAGACGAAGAGGTCGAGGTATCCATCCGCGTCGGCGTCGAAGAAGGCCGCGCCCGCGCCCCAGAGTTTGTTGTTCACGCCGGCCTTCTCCGTCACGTCCGTGAAAGTGCCATCGCGGTTGTTGCGGTAGAGGCGGCTCGCGCCGTAGCCCGTGACGTAGATGTCCGCGTAGCCGTCGTTGTTGTAATCGGCGGAGGCGATTCCCATCCCCGCCAGACGGTTGTCGATGCCCGCGGCCTCCGTCACGTCCGTGAAAGTGCCGTCGCCGTTATTGCGATAGAGCGCGTCTTTGAGGCTCGCTCCCGCCTGCGTGTAGCTGACGAGGTAGATGTCGAGGAGTCCGTCGTTGTTGTAGTCGAGGAAGCCGCCGCCCCCTCCCATCGTCTCGATTAAGTACCTGAGCCCCGGGGCCACTTGTTTGGCGCCCCACTTAATTCCGGATTGATTCGTTACGTCAACAAATTCAACCGGCCTCGCATCCTTCGGCGCCGCCAGCACCGTGCAAGCGGCCGAAACGAGCGCGAAGGTCAGGGCGAGCCTCATGGCCGTAAGTTAAACCATCCGCGGCGAAAGTGACAATAAGGCCGTTCGGCGGCCTGTGCGTGTGCCGCACGTTTAAGTCGTGAAGACGGAACAACTCCGTCCGCGCCGATAAACTGAAGGCTCGGGAAAAATTTTCTTGACAAAGATGGGACTTAGTATTAGCTTTTGTTTGGTCGTGCAACAAAGCGCAACGCTTTCAGGTCAATTCAGTCCTAGCAATTAAATAGTTCGAGCCGGAATCGACGAGGCGTCTCCGTCTGCCGCCGCTTTCTGTAGCGCGCAGCCTGCGGGGCAATCTCACAGCGTTGGAGAGGTCGAGACCTTGATTTCCTTCTCCTTTGCTTTTGAGCTTTTCGTTGCGGCCTACATGTGCGCGTAATTTAATTCGCGGGCTGACTCAGTCTGTTAGCAGCTTCAAGAACCGAAGGTTCCTCGGGAGGCCACTCATGTCAGCGACTCAGGCGCGGCAATCAACGTCAAACGGCTTCGGGCAGGCTTACGGCAGCAGGGGGAAGGCGAGACTCCTCCTCTCCTGCCTCTTGCTCGCGGCGCTCTCCGTGTTCGCGGCCGCGCCCGCCGCCTTCGCGCAGGGCTCAAGCGGCACGGTGCGCGGCGACGTTAAAGACCCGGCCGGGGCGGTCGTGCCGAACGCCACGGTGACGCTCGTTGACGCGCGCGGCGCGGAACGCAAGGCGACGACGACCAACAGCGGCTCCTACACCTTCACCTCGGTTGATCCGGGTCAGTACACGCTTCGGGTCGAAGGGCCGGGCTTCAAGACCTCCGAGCAGAAGTTCACGCTGGCGCCGAACGAGACGCGCGGCCTGGACGTGGCGCTTGAGATCGGCGCCGCCAACGAGACCGTCACGGTCACCGACCAGGGCTCGGCCATCAAGACGGAGACGGGCGAGAGGTCGGACACCATCACCGCGACGCAGATCGAGAACCTTTCGATCATCAGCCGCAGCAGCCTTGAACTGCTCCGCGTGCTGCCCGGCGTCGTCGCCCCCGACCCGAGCGACCCGAACTCGGGCGTTGACCGCGTCTCGTTCGGCGGCGGCGCCAACGCCACCGCCAACTACACCGTCAACGGCATCCGCGGCGTCAACAACAACGTCAGCATCGACGGCTCGCGCGTCATCGACATCGGCTCGAACAACGGCACCATCATCACGCCCAACGTGGACATGGTGCAGGAGGTGACGGTCAAGACGAGCAACTACGCCGCCGAGTACGGCTCGGGCGGCGTGCAGATTTCGGCGACGACCAAGGGCGGCAGCAAGGACTTCCACGGTACGCTCTACTACTACTTCCGCCCCGAGAAGTTGCAGGCCAACGACCGCTCGAACGCGAACCTCGGCAACGCGCGCCCGAAGACGGACTTCAAATACCCAGGCGGCAACCTCAGCGGCCCGCTCCTCCTGCCGTTCACAAAATTCAACCGCAACCGCGACCGGCTCTTCTTCTTCACCGGCTTTGAGGTGCAGAAGCAGCGGCCCGACCGCGGCTCGCGCGTCGGCACCGTCCCGACTCAGGCCGAGCGCAACGGCGACTTCAGCAACTCGCCGTCCATCTACGCCGTGACGATCAACGGGCAGCCCGTCACCGGACTGACCCCCAACCAGGGCGGGCGCCTCTGCCCGCCAGACACCATCGGCTTTTCGAACTGCAACGGCGACGCCTCCGGCATCGGCAACGCGGTGAGGTTCCCCGTGGCGAACGGGAACCTGACGGCGTTCAGGAACCCGCTCGGTTCGGCGCTGCTGAACCTGTTCCCGCTGCCCAACTTCAACCCCGCTCCGGGGACGGGGCTGGCGAACGCGCGGCGCAACTACGCCTCGAACGTCATCGCGCCGAGCGACCGCACCGACCTCAAGATGAGGTTCGACTACAAGGTCAGCAACAACACGAACATGTACCTGCGCCTCGCGCGCGAGTCCGAGACGGACGACTCGCCGTACGGCATCTGGTGGGGCCCCTCGGCGTTCGAGCTGCCGAGCCACGTCGTCGGGACCAATCTCGGCCGCTCGGCCGCGATCAACATGACGAGCGTCATCAGCCCGACGATGACCAACGAGGTGGTGCTGAGCGCCAGCAAGCTCAAGCTCTTCTACGACTACGACGACCCGTCGAAGGTCAGCAAGGCGTCGCTCGGCGTGGCGAACCTCCAGACGCCCTTCGGCAACCGGGCCGCGACGCCCTACGCCCCGCTCCAGTTGATTAGCTGGGAGTCGGGCGGCGCGAACATGTGGCAGCCGGGCGGCCTCCCGCTCTTCGCCTACAACGACAGCCTTTCGGCCTCGGACACGCTGTCGAAGGTCTACAACAACCACACGTTCAAGTTCGGCGGGATGGTCGAGCGCGCCAGCAAGGTGCAGAACGTGCAGGGCGCCCCCGAGGGGCAGGTCGAGTTCGAGGCCAGCCAGGGCCGCTCGACCGGCAACGCCTTCGCGAACCTCTACACGGGGCGCATCAACGGCTTCGATCAGAGCACGAACATCCCCGTCGGCAGCTACCGGTTCTGGAACGTCGAGGGCTACGGGCAGGACAGCTACAAGCTGCGCCCGAACCTGACGTTGGAGTACGGCGCGCGCGTCTCTTACTTCGGCACCAACCGGGAGCGGACGGGGCTCGGCACGGTCTTCGACCCGGCCTCCTACCAGCGCAACCAGGGGCCGTACCTGCTCGGCTCCAACGGCCAGCCCGACCTGAGCCGGCCGAACGGCTTCCTGCTTGAGAGCCGCGGCGAGATACCCGCGGGCGTCTACGACGAGGGGCCGGGGATCAAGGTCGCCCCGCGCCTGAACGTCGCGTGGGACATGTTCGGCAACGGCAGCACGGTGCTGCGCGGCGGCGCGGGCGTCTTCTACAACCGCGTCCAGGGCAACTTCCAGTACGTGGTGCAGACCCTACCGCCGAACGTCCTCAACGTACACGCCGACAGTTGGGGCGCGCCGAACAACGACATCACGCTCGACAACCTGGCGAACTTCAGCCCGGTGACGCTCGCGCCGGGCGTGAACTGCCGCGTGGCGAACAACTGCCCCGGCGGCTTCACCACCCAGAACCGCTTCGAGAACGGCACGCCGCGCATCATGACCGCCAGCATGTCGCTGGCGAGGCGCCTGCCGTTCCAGAACGTCCTCGAAGTCGCCTGGGTAGGCAGCTTCGGCCGCCACCTGCCGCAGAAGCGCGGCATCAACTTCATCCTGAACTCGATGACCTCGGGCCGGTTCGGCACCGACTGCGCGACGAACGGCCCCAACTGCGCCGACCTGTCGAACCCGCAGCACCGCGCCGCGGTCGGCAACAACCCGGCGGCGCTGGCGCTGCTCCTGCCCTTCCCGGCCTACGCCGGCAACGGCGGCGGCATCCAGGTGCAGTCGTTCGACGGCACGTCGAACTATCACTCGATGCAGGCGACGCTCAACCGCCAGTTGGGCCGCTCGCTCCAGTACTTCGTGACCTACACCTTCTCGAAGGCGCTCGGCACGACGGCCGTGGGCGAGTCGGACGGCGACCAGATCGTTGACCCCATCGACACGCGGGGCCGCAACTACGGCGTCCTGCCTTACGACCGGACGCACATCTTCAACCTGTCGTACAACTACAACTTCCCGGACATCGCGCGCGGCGGGTTCCGAAACGCGTTCACGAAGGGCGTGTTCAACGGCTGGCAGATGTCCGGCATCACGACCCTGCAAAGCGGCCGACCCATCCGCGTCCGGTTCACCGGGTCGATCACGGGCAACAGCGTGCTCTTCGCCAACTTCGGCAACAACGGCGTGGCCGGCGGTAACTCGCCGGCGGCCTCCGGCATCGCGCCGATAGTCCTGCGCAACGCCTCGACCGGGAACACAGACTTGAACGGCAGATACCTCGACGTGACGGCCTTCGCCGTGCCGGCCTTCGGCAGCTCGGGGCCGTACCAGTCGCCCTTCTACCTGCGCGCGCCGACGACGAGCAACTTCGACGTGACGTTCTTCAAGAACTTCTCGTTCACCGAGAGCAAGAAGTTGCAGTTCAGGCTCGGGCTCTTCAACGTCTTCAACCAAGCGTTCGCCAACTCCGACCTCGGCGACATCGCCGGGTTGAACGGCCAGAGCCTGGCGCTCAACACGGCCTTCCCGATTGACCCGTCGACCGTCGGCCCGGGTAAATCGCCCACGTGTTTCCTGATCCCGGTGGGCACGCCCACGGGGACGGGCACCATCCAGACCGGCAGCACGCTGTGCGATCCGACGAAGGGCTTCGTCATCGATCAGGGCACGGCCGGCAGCTTCGGCCAGATCGTCAACAAGCACGGCCACCGCAGAATAGAACTCGCGTTCAAGTTCTACTTCTAAAGTCGGCCCGTCAAACTCTCGTCTGTACAACTGGTGCGGCGGAGGTCTTCAAAGGCCCCCGCCCCACCAGAAGTGTTTTTCGGAGGAGGCGTAGATGTTCACACGCCCTCGGTTCAGAGTCGTCGGGGTCGCCGCGGGTCTCCTCCTGTGGGGCGTCGCCTCGGCCGCCGCGGGGCAGCAGTTGCCGAGGTCGCCCAAGCCCGTCAGAGTCTATAC
>CAXTSK010000315.1:2784-6504 GCA_964246655.1 uncultured Pyrinomonadaceae bacterium | reverse complement strand
TGCGCGCGAGCCCTACGTCAATGATGCCATCTCAGCGGACGACCTCGGCGAGATCATCTACACGTCGGGGACGACGGCCGAGCCGCGCGGAGTTTGCCTGACGCACCGGAACCTTTTGGCGAACCTCGCGCCGCTCGAAGAGGGGATGCGGAAGTACATGAAGTGGGTGCGGCTCGTCGGCCCGCTCCGCTTCATCTGCCTGCTGCCGCTCAGCCACGTCTTCGGCCAGTTCATGGGCATCCTCGTCCCGCAGCTCACGGGCGGCGAGGTCATCTTCGCGGGCGCGCTCAACCCCTCGGAGATCGTCAACACGGTCAAGGGCCGCCGGGTCAACGTCGTCGTCACCGTCCCGCGCCTGCTCGACTCTTTGCGCGAGCACGTCGAGCGGCGCGAGGAGTCGCGCGGGCTCCTCGCGGATTTGCGCCGCCGCATCGAACGCGCCGAGGGCGCGCACCCACTCAAGCGGCTCTGGCTTGCGCGGCGCATACACGGATACTTCGGTTGGAGGCTCTGGGCGTTCGTGACGGGCGGCGCGACGCTCAGCGCCGAGACCGAGACCTTCTGGCGGCGGCTCGGCTTCGCGGTCGTGCAGGGCTACGGGATGACGGAGACCGCTTCGCTCGTCACGGTCAATCACCCTTTCAAGATCGGGCGCGGCTCCATCGGGAAGACTTTGCGCGGGCAGGAGGTGCGGCTCGACGAGTCGGGCGAGATTCTCGTGCGCGGCGCGAACATCTCGCCTGGCTACTGGCGCGGCGAAGATGTGCGGGAGCCGCTGGGCGAAGGCGGCTGGCTACGCACGGGCGACCTGGGCGAGGTGGACGCGGCCGGCAACATCTATTTTCGCGGCCGCAAGAAGGACACAATCGTCACGTCCGCGGGGCTCAACGTCTACCCCGAAGACATCGAGGCCGCGCTCAACCGCCAGCCCGAAGTCCGCTTGAGCGCCGTCGTCGGCATCGAAGGCCCGCGCGGCCCCGAGCCGCTCGCGGTGCTCATCTTGAACGACGCGGGCGCAGACCCTTCGGCCGTCGTCGAGCGCGCCAACGAGTCGCTCGCGCGTCACCAGCACGTGCGCCGCTGGCAGGTCTGGCCCGACGCGGACTTCCCGCGCACGCCGACGCAGAAGATTCGCAAGCGCGACATCCTCGAACGAATCAGCGCGAAGCGGAACGGCAGGAACGGCAACGGGACGTATGTTGAAAGTGCTGCTGTCGGAACCTCAGTCCTCAGTCCTCAGTCCTCAGCACTTAGCCCTTCGCCCGCGTCTCTCATCGCCGCGCTCGCGCCGCGCGCGGGGGGCGAGGCTCCCGTCGCGATAGATTCTTCGGCGAGCCTTTCGACCGACCTGAAGCTCGACTCGCTCGGCCGCGTCGAGCTTTTGAGCGCGCTCGAAGACCGTTATCAAATCGAGATCGACGAGGCGAGCTTTACCGCCGCGACGACCGTCGGCGACGTGGAGCGCATCGTCAGCGCGGGCGGCGCGCGCGCCGCAGAGGTCGCGCAATACCCCTACCCCGCGTGGGCTCAATCGACACCCGTCCGCTGGTTCCGCGTCGCCTTCTATTACGCGGTCGTACTCCCGATCACCGCCCTTCTCTGCTGGGCGCGCGTGACAGGGCGCGAACGCTTGCGCGACCTGCAAGGCCCGGCGCTCTTCGTCTCGAACCACATCACCTACTTCGACCACGCGCTCATCATGTCGGCGATGCCCGGCCGCTTCCGCCGCCGCCTCGCCATCGCGCAGGAGGGCGAGCGCCTGCGCTGGTGGCGCAAGCCGCCGGCCGGCATGCCCTTTCTCAGAAGGCTGCGCTGGCTCGCGCAGTACTTCCTCGTCGTGGTCATCTTCAACACCTTCTCGCTGCCGAAGGCGAGCGGCTTCCGCCGCAGCTTCGCCTACGCGGGCGAGTCCGTAGACCGCGGCTACAACCTGCTCGTCTTCCCCGAAGGCATCCGCGCCGAACGCCTCGGCATGAGCCCCTTCCGCCCCGGCATCGGCGTCCTCGCCGCACAGCTCGGCATCCCCGTCGTGCCCGTCCGCATCGACGGCCTCATCGAGTTGAAGCTCTCCGGCCGCCGCGGCTTCACCTCCCCCCACCGCGTCACCATCCGCCTCGGCGACCCCGTCACCTACGCTTCGGGCGAAGACCCCGCGAAGATCGCCGCCGACCTCGAACGTCGAGTGAAGGAGCTTTAGAGCGGCGCCGTGCCGGGGTTGGGATTAAAACCCACTTGTCCCATCCCAATGCGCAAGGGGGCCATTGAAATCAGTTACGGTAGGCCCCCAGTTGAATGGGTCAACAACAAAGCTGCCCGTATAGTTGAGCGAGACCGTGTGGTCAAAATTAAGGCTTAACGTGACGGTCACTGTGAAGGTCAGAGTATTTCCGGCCAACGTCCATTGATTCTGGAAGGTGTGTGAGTTGTTGTTTTCCGTCAGCGTGTACTCGCCAACTACGGCATTGTTTATGTTCAGGGAAACTACAGCCGCTGTTATGTTTTGAGCTGTCCAGTTCAGGATAGCTGTAGTTGACGCCGCCGCAAGCGGCCACTGGCGTGAGCCGGAAGCTTGAGCGGCTGGTGAAGTCGTCTGTGCGGTTTGTGCAGTTTTCGGTGCGGCTTTTGCAGTTTTCGGCTTCTTCGTCGTCATGATTCTTCTCCTTACTGTTTGACGGGTTTCGGCATCAAGGGACTCTTGAAGAAAGGTTGAGGAAACGCGGGGCGTATATATCTCAATTGAAGCGCAAATACAATAGACCTCGTGAAAGCCGAATCAGCCGGTGTCGCGCCCGCACGGGAAGTTTTTGACAGCCTTTCGGCGGCTCTGTTACGCTCGACTCGCTCTTTAGCGCACTCCCCTGTTCAGCGTCCCCGTGATGCTCTATCGCTCGCTGCTGCGTCCCCTGCTCTTCAAGCTGCCGCCGGAGACGGCACACGAGTTCGCACTTCACGCGCTCTCGCTCGGCCTCGGCACGGGCGTGCTGCGCCGCATCGCGGGGGGGCAGAGCGTCGCGCGCTTCGGAGAACTGCGCCGCTTCGGCTTGAGCTTTAGGAATCCGGTCGGCGTCGCCGCGGGCTTCGACAAGAACGGGCTCGTCGCGCCGCAGCTCGCCGCGCTCGGCTTCGGCTTCGTCGAGGTGGGCACTGTCACGAACCTCCCGCAGCCCGGCAACCCGCGCCCGCGTCTCTTTCGACTGCCGCTCGACCGCGCGCTCGTCAACCGGCAGGGATTCAACAACGAGGGCGCCGCAAGCCTCGCGCGCAGGCTTCAACACGCGAGACCCGACTGCGTGCTCGGCGTCAACATCGGCAAGAGCCGCATCGTGCCCGTCGAAGAGGCGACCGCCGATTACCTCGCGAGCTTCGAGACGGTCAGGCCGCACGCGGACTACGTGACCGTCAACGTCAGCTCGCCCAACACGCCCGGCCTGCGCGAGCTGCAACGCGGAGATTTGTTAAGCGAACTGCTCGGCGCACTCCAACAACGCAACCGCGAGCTGGCGGAGCTTGAGGGCGGACGTTCAGTCCCTTTGCTTGTCAAGATCGCTCCCGACCTCGGCGCGGGCGAGCTTGAGTTGATAGTTGAAGCCGCGCGCGGCGCTGACATCGCGGGCATCATCGCGACCAACACGACGACCTCGCGCGCGGGGCATCGTCCGGCCGGGGTGGGGGCCTACCCGACCGGCCAGGCTGCCCTCACCGGCGCCCCGCGCCCCGAGC
>CAXTSK010000315.1:0-2774 GCA_964246655.1 uncultured Pyrinomonadaceae bacterium | reverse complement strand
CGGGTCTTCGTACGGACGCGGTGCGTGTCAAAGCGTACGGCGAGGGAGGACTCAGCGGCGCGCCGCTGCGCGAGCGCTCGACGCGTCTGGTCGCGTCGCTCCGCAGGCTGACGCGCGGCGCGATTGAGATAGTCGGCGTCGGCGGCATCTTCAACGCGGAAGACGCTTGGGAGAAAATCTGCGCGGGCGCGGGACTGGTGCAGCTCTACACGGGCTTCGTCTACGAGGGTTTAGGCGTCGCGCGGCGCATCAACGAGGGGCTGTCCGCGCTCCTCGAACAGCACGGCTTCGGCACGCTCGACGAGGCCGTCGGCTGCCGCGCCGACGAGTTCGCGCCTTTGTAGTTCGAGGCTCGCACGACTTTCGATAACGGAGGAGGAGTAGAAACGATGACCACCGGCACGGCCGAGACCGTCTCCGCGAAGGAGAAACTCATCGTCGCGCTCGACGTGGAGAGCGCGGACGAAGCCTTGCGTCTGTTCGGCGAGCTGCGCGACGAGGCGGGCATGTTCAAGGTCGGCTCACAGCTCTTCACGTCGGCCGGGCCTGACCTCGTCCGTCGTCTTGTTAATGAAGGCGCGCGCGTCTTCCTCGACCTCAAGTTCCACGACATCCCGAACACCGTCGCCGCCGCCGCGCGCGAGGCCGTCCGCCTCGGCGTCACGCTTTTCAACATACACGCCGCGGGCGGCACCGAGATGATGCGCCGCGCCGCGGACGCGACCGCCGAAGAGGCCGCGCGTCTCGGCGTGAAGAAGCCAAGCCTCATCGGCGTCACGATCTTAACGAGCATGGACTCGGACGGCCTGTCTGAGACGGGCGTCGAAGCCGCCAACGTCGAGGAGCAGGTGCGGCGTCTGGCGCGGCTCGCCGACGCTTCGGGGCTCGACGGCGTCGTCGCCTCGCCGCACGAGATCGTCCCCGTGCGCGAGACGGTCGCGCGCGCGGGCTTCCTCGTCGTCACGCCCGGCGTCAGCCCCACGGCCGCGGCCTACGCCGACCAGAAGCGCGTCACCTCGCCGTCGGAGGCCGTCCGCCGCGGCGCGGACTTCATCGTCGTCGGCCGCGCCATCCTCAACTCCCCCGACCCCGCTTCGGCCGCACACGCCGTTGTCGAAGAGATGGAGAATGGTCGAATATCATAAGCAAGGTAGCGGGCCGACCTTCATCTATGTCTGTGGGATTGAGGGTTCGGGAAAGCTCTTCTACAAGCAGGCCGCCGACCTTGAGCGTGACCACACGGTCGTCTCCTTTCCTCTACGCAGGAACGGTTGGTACGGGATGTCGCGGCTCGTGGAAGACCTCGCGTGGGTCATACGCGAGGCCGGGGGGCGCGCGACCGTGCTCGGCGAGTCGTTCGGCGGGCTTTTGACGATGGCCGCGGCGCTCGAACATCCGGAACTGTTCGAGCGCGTCATCCTCGTCAACACCTTCCCGCACTTCCGCGAGCGCCTGAAGATTCACGCGGGCTGCGTCCTCTTCCGCGCCTTCTACCCGATGCTCAAGGCGCACCGGACGCGCGGCGCGCGCCACGTCCTCTTCAGCCCGGACGTGTGCGAAGAGGATCGCCGGCTCTTCCGCGAGCACACGGCCGACGTGGGGCGCGAGGGCTACATCTCGCGCCTGCGCATCATCCGCGACACCGACCTGCGCCCGCGGCTCGGCGAGTTGAAGACCCCGGCGCTCGTCGTCGCCGGCACGGACGACCGCCTCCTCGACAGCGTGACGGCCGCGCGGCAGATGGCCTCGCGGCTCCCGCGCGCGCGGCTCAAGCTGCTGGAAGGCACGGGGCACGTCGCGCTGCTTTCGGGGCGCGTGCGCGTGCGCGAGTGGCTCGGGGAGTTCGAGACGATTTGAGCCGCCGGGCCGTCAACGCTGGAACGAAGACGCGCGGCGGGCGTGTAACCGGAAGGCGCCCGGGCGTTTGTCGCGCACGGGCTTTATTTGCGAAGATGTCAGGCGGGTTGAGAAGGGGGCACTCTTTGGTTCGAGTTTCGACGGCGAAGGTTTGGTTGGCGGCGACGCTTGCGGCTTTGTGCCTGTGCGCGGCCGCGTCAGGGCAGGGTCGGGCGGACGTTGCGAGCGCGCCTTTCTCGCAGGCGCCCTACCGGGTCGGCGAGCGTCTGACCTATACGGTCTCCTTCTCCAACTTCCCGACCGCCGCGCACGTCCAGACGCAGGTCGTCGGGCGCGGGCAGTTGCAGGGGCGCGAAGGCATAGAGTTGCGCGGGCACGTCGAGACCATCGGCGTCGTCTCGGCCGCGCTCCTTGCGCTCAACGTCAACCAGTCCACCTTCGTCGATCCCTTCAACGGACTTCCCTACCGCGCGCGCCAGTCCATGCTCCAGAACACGCGCGTCCAGGACGTGGCGACGGACTACAACACCCCGCTCGGCGACGCGGCGCTCGCGCAGGGTCGGGACGTGCCCGTCGAGGTCGGCACCTTCGACTTCCTCTCCGCCCTCTACCGCCTGCGCGCGCTGCCGCTCGCGCAGGGCGCGACCTACGTGCTCAGCGTCAAGCAGAACGAGACCATTTACGACGCCGAGGTGAAGGTGTTGGGGCGCGAGACGCTCAAGACCAACGTCGGCTCGTCGAACGCGGTCGTCGCAGAGGTGCGCGTCCGCGGCAACAAGGAGGCCGACGAATACCGCGTGCGCCTCTACTTCACAGACGACGAGCGGCACGTGCCCGTGCTCATCAGCGCGCGCCACCGCGCCGGCGAGATTCGCATCGAGCTGGCGAGCGCCGAGTTCGTCGGCGAGACGCAAGAC
>CAXTSK010000314.1:925-6517 GCA_964246655.1 uncultured Pyrinomonadaceae bacterium | reverse complement strand
CGGCCGCGGCGGCTGAGACTTACATGGGGCTGGTCGAGGTCGGCGTCGGGCTGATACCCGGCGCGGGCGGTTGCAAGGAACTCGTGCGCCGCATCGTCTCGCCGCCGATGCGCGCGGCCGCGAACGCCGACCCGGTGCCTTTCCTGCAACAGGCGTTACAGACCATCGCCACGGCGAAGGTCTCCACGAGCGCCGCAGAGGCGCGCTCGTTCGGATACCTGACCGACGCGGACCTCGTCGTGATGAATCGCGACCATCAACTCGCCGAGGCGAAGCGGCTCGTACTCGAACTCTCCGACGCCGGTTACTCGCCCCCTGTGCGCGGCGCGAAGAACTGCTACGCAGCCGGGCGCGACGCGCTCGCGGCGCTGCGCGCGGGGCTCTACGTCATGCAGCAGGGCGGATACATAAGCGAGTACGACCTGCACGTGTCGGGGAAGGTCGCGTGGGTCTTGTGCGGGGGCAACCTCTCTTCGGCGCAGTGGGTGGACGAGCAGTACTTCCTCGATCTCGAACGCGAGGCGTTCGTCTCGCTCTGCGGCGAGCCGAAAACGCAAGAGCGCATCGCGCACATGCTTTCGACGGGGAAGCCTCTGCGGAATTAGACTGAGGGGAGAGTTAATGACGCGCACGGCCGACGAAGAGAAGGACGGGGCGGAGGAGCGACGCGGATTGAGCGGGCTCGAATACATGCGCCAGCTCATGACGGGCGAGCGCGAGCCTTCGGGGATGGCGCGGCTGATGAACATGCGTCTCGTCGAGGTGGAGGAGGGACGCGCCGTCTTCGCCGTCGAGCCGGACGAGCGACACTACAACGGCCTCGGCATCGCGCACGGCGGGCTGGCCGCGACGCTGCTCGACTCCGCACTGGGCTGCGCCATCAACACGGTGATGCCGGCGGGACGCGTCTTCACGACCCTTGAGATGAAGATCAACTACGTCCGGCCGATGCGGCGCGAGACGGGCGAGGTACGCTGCGAGGCGGAGGTGCTCCACGCCGGGGGTCGCGTCGCCACGGCCGAGGGGCGCATCGTGGATGCTTCGGGAAAACTCTACGCACACGGCACGGCGACGTGCATGCTGTTCCGCGCGCGTTGAAGGGTGAGGGCTCAGGGATGAAGGTTGGCGACGTGGTGAGTTGGGAGCGCACGTTCACTTTGGAGGACGTGCGGCGGTTCGCGGAGTTCTCCGGCGACGAGGGCGAACATCATTTGCAGCCGGACGAGCAGGGTCGGCTGATGGTGCACGGGCTTTTGACGGCGACGCTGCCGACGAAGATCGGCGGCGACATCAACTTCATCGCGCGCCAGTTGACGTTCCGCTTCCAGCGCCCCGTCTACAGCGGCGACACCGTCCGCTGCGAGGTGACGATTGAAGGGCTGACGGACGCCGGGCCGTACACGCAGTTGAAATCCTCCTGGGTCTGCCGCAACCAGCACGGCAAAGAGGTGATGACCGGCGAGGCCGAGGGCGTGATTAAGATTTGAAATTTCAAATTTGAAATTAAGAAGGAAAGTTTTATGAGAGAAGCAGTGATCGTGGCGGGGGTGAGGACGGCCGTGGGGAAGGCGCCGCGGGGAAGTCTGCGGACGGTGAGGCCGGACGACATGGCGGCGGCCGTTATCGAAGAGCTTCTGCGGCGCGTGCCGGGGTTGGCGCCGGAGACGATTGACGACGTGATTTTGGGTTGCGCGACGCCGGAGGGCGAGTCGGGGACGAACGTGGCGCGCATCGCGGCGCGGAGGGCGGGGCTGCCGCACGAGGTGCCGGCGGTGACCGTGAACCGCTTCTGCTCTTCGGGCTCGCAGACCATCGCGATGGCCGCGGAGCGCATCATGGCGGGCATGGCCGAGTGCATCGTCGCGGGCGGCACGGAGTCGATGTCGATGCTGCGCGGCAACACGAAGTTCCGGCCGAACCCTTACCTCGTCGAGCACCGGCCGGGCGTCTACCTCTCGATGGGGCTCACGGCCGAGAACGTCGCGCGCGACTACAAGGTGACGCGCGAGGAATCGGACGCCTTCTCTTACCGCAGCCACCAACGCGCGCTCGCGGCAATCGAGGAGGGGAAGTTGAAGGACGACGGCATCGTCCCGCTCGAAGTCGAAGTCCGCGAGGTCGGCGAGGGCGGGCAGGTGCGGGTCAGAACTGCCACGTTCGACACGGACGAGGGGCCGCGGCCCGACACGACGCCGGAGGGTTTGGCGAAGCTGCGGCCGGTCTTCCACGCGAAGGGGTCGGTGACGGCCGGTAACTCAAGCCAGACCTCGGACGGCGCGGCGGGCGTCGTCGTCATGTCGCGCGAGCGGGCGGAGGAGTTGGGCTTGCGGCCGCTGATGCGCTTCGTCTCGTACGCGGTGGGCGGCGTGCCGCCGGAGATCATGGGCATGGGGCCGGTCGCGGCCGTGCCGAAGGCTTTGAAGCTCGCGGGGCTCAAGCTTGACGACATCGACCTGATTGAACTCAACGAGGCGTTCGCGTGCCAGGCTATCGCGGTGATGAGAGAACTCGGGATGGACGACGAGCGGACGAACGTCAACGGCGGCGCGGTCGCGCTCGGCCACCCGCTCGGCGCGTCGGGCGCGAAGCTGACCGTGCAGTTGATGGGCGAGATGCGGCGTCGCAAGTCGCGCTATGGTTTGGTAACGATGTGCGTCGGCGGCGGACAGGGCGCGGCGACCGTCTTCGAGAATCTGCAAACCTGATTTGAAATTTCAAATTTGAAATTGCTTTAGGAGCTTCGATGAGCGTTGACGACCCCTACGTCGGCTTTCAGGTCTCGCCGCGCGCGGAGGAGATTTACGGGCGGCTGCGCGCGTTCATGGAGGCGCACGTCTACCCGAACGAGGGGAAGTTTCACGAGCAGGTGGAGACGGGCGAGCGCTGGCAGCCGACTGCGCTGATGGAGGAGCTGAAGGCGAGGGCGCGCGCCGAGGGGTTGTGGAATCTGTTCCTGCCGGAGAGCGAGTACGGCGCGGGGCTGTCGAACCTTGAGTACGCGCCGATGGCGGAGCTGATGGGGCGGTCGGTTCACTTCGCGCCGGAGGTCTTTAATTGCAGCGCGCCGGACACGGGCAACATGGAGGTACTCGTCCGGTACGGGTCGGAGGAGCAGAAACGACGCTGGCTGCGTCCGCTGCTCGCGGGCGAGATGCGCTCGTGTTTCGCGATGACCGAGCCGGAGGTGGCCTCTTCGGACGCGACGAACATCCGGGCGAGCATCAGGCGCGATGGTGACGAGTACGTCGTCAACGGGCGCAAGTGGTGGACGAGCGGCGCGGGCGACCCGCGGTGCAAGGTCGCCATCTTCATGGGCAAGACCGACCCTGACGCGCCGAAGCACAGGCAGCAGTCGATGATTCTCGTGCCGTTGGACGCCGGGGGCGTGAGCGTGCGCCGGATGCTCACGGTCTACGGCTACGATCACGCGCCGCACGGGCACGCCGAGGTGACGTTTGAGAACGTTCGGGTGCCCGCGTCGAACATCCTTCTGGGCGAGGGGCGCGGCTTCGAGATCGCGCAGGGCCGTCTGGGGCCGGGGCGCATACACCACTGCATGAGGTTGATCGGGATGGCCGAGCGCGCGCTCGAACTGATGTGCCGCCGGGTCTCGGGGCGCGTGGCCTTCGGCAAGCCCCTGGCGGCGCAGGGGACGGTACGGGCCGACATCGCGAAGTCGAGGATGGAGATCGAGCAGGCGCGGCTGCTGACTTTGAAGGCGGCGCTGATGATGGACACGGTCGGCAACAAGGCCGCGCGCAGGGAGATCGCGATGATAAAAGTCGTCGCGCCGAACGTGGCGCTCGCCGTCCTCGACCGCGCGGTGCAGGCGCACGGCGGCGCGGGCGTCAGTGAAGACTTCCCGCTCGCCTCGATGTGGGCCAACGCGCGCACGCTCCGCCTCGCCGACGGCCCCGACGAAGTCCACACGGAAGCAGTCGCGCGGATGGAGTTGAAGATGTATGAAGGAGGCGGCCGTGACTGAAGTCGAGAGCGTCGAGAAACTCGGCGAGTTGGTCGGACGGGACGTTGCGGTGAGCGAGTGGATTGAAGTCTCTCAGGAGAGAATCAACTTGTTCGCGGACGCGACCGGTGACCACCAGTGGATTCACATCGACCCGGAGCGCGCGGCGCGCGAGTCGCCGTTCAAGCAGACCATCGCGCACGGCTTCCTGACGCTGTCGCTGTTGAGCGAGATGGGGCGGACGGCGATGACGGTCGGCGGCGTGCGGATGGGCATCAACTGCGGGCTGAACCGCGTGCGCTTCGTCGCGCCCGTGCCCGCGGGCACGCGCATCCGCGGGCGATTTAAGCTGGCGGCGCTCGAAGAGTTCAGGGGCGGCACGCAGGCCGCGTGGGAAGTGTCGGTCGAGCGCG
The DNA here is from genome assembly GCA_964246655.1 of uncultured Pyrinomonadaceae bacterium. Classification (GTDB taxonomy): domain Bacteria; phylum Acidobacteriota; class Blastocatellia; order Pyrinomonadales; family Pyrinomonadaceae; genus QHXN01. The sequence continues at coordinate 2,140 of CAXTSK010000314.1, read as the reverse complement.
AGGGCAGCGACAAGCCCTGCTGCGTCGCCGAGTGGTTGGTTCGTTACTACGTCTGAACAAGGGAAACGATGAGCGACGAAAATGATAACGGCGGGCGGACGCGCACGTTCAGTTGGGAAGACCCGCGTGTGTTGGCTGAGGCGGCGCGGGGGCTGTCGGGGTTGGAGTTCTTAAAGAAGGTTGTCTCGGGCGAGCTGCCGCGCCCGCCGATCAGCGCGCTCTTGAACTTCGGGCTGGCGGAGTTGGAAGAGGGGCGCGCGGTCTTCACGGTCGAGCCCGCGGAGTATCACTACAACCCCATCGGCGTCGTGCACGGGGGCTTAGCGGCGACGCTGCTCGACTCGGCGATGGGGTGCGCTGTGCATTCGACGCTGCCGGCCGGGGCGGGCTACACGACGCTTGAGATCAAGGTCAACTACGTGCGCGCGTTGACGGCCGGGACGGGCGAGGTGCGCTGCGAGGCCCGCGTCATACACGTCGGCGGCCGCACCGCGACGGCCGAGGGCAAGGTCTTGGACGCCGCGGGGAAGCTCTACGCGCACGCCACGACGACCTGCCTCATCTTCCGTTCATAAACAGGCATGGCCGACACACCCGACACGAGGCCGGTGCGCGAGAGCGAGCATCTCGACTGGGAGTCGCTCGCGGGTTACTTGCGCGCGCGTCTGCCCGCAGTCGTTGGAGAGGATGTTGACTTAACTTTACCGCTGACGGTCGAGCAGTTCCCGGGCGGGCACTCGAACCTGACGTACCTGCTGCGCTTCGGCGGGCGCGAGTTCGTGATGCGGCGGCCGCCCTTCGGCCCCGTCGCGCCGAAGGCGCACGACATGGCGCGCGAGTTCCGCATCCTCGAAGCGTTGCACCCGGTCTTCCCGCTCGCGCCGCGACCCTTTCTGCTGTGCGAAGAGACGGAAGTCGTCGGCTCGGTCTTTTATCTTATGGAGCGGCGACGCGGGCTCGTGGTGCGAACCGAAGAGCCGCCCGAGCTTGAAGACAAACCCGGCGAACGCCGTCGCGCGAGCGCGGCGTTGGTGGACGCGCTCGCCGAACTGCACACGGTGGACGTGCGCGCGCACGGGCTCGACACGTTGGGGAAGCCCGCGGGGTTCGTCGAGCGGCAGGTGCGCGGGTGGGCCGAGCGCTGGCAGCGCTCGCAGACCGACGAGCTGGCGGAGATGGACGCGCTGGCCGCGTGGCTCGCGGGGCGTCTGCCGC
>CAXTSK010000314.1:0-915 GCA_964246655.1 uncultured Pyrinomonadaceae bacterium | reverse complement strand
GTTCACCGAGGCCACCGTCCGCCGCGCCCTGGCCGCCGGACGCCCCGCGCCCGACGCTCGTGCACGGCGACTACAAGCTCGACAATGTGATGCTCGACGCGGGGGATCTGGGGCGCGTCGTCGGCGTCTTCGATTGGGAGATGAGCGCGGTCGGCGACCCCCTGGTTGACCTCGGGATTCTGCTCGGCTACTGGGTGCACACCGCGACGGGCGACCGCCGCGACACAGTCTCCGCCGTGACGAACCGCGAGGGCTGGTTCACGCGCGAGGAGTTGCTCGAACGCTACGGCGCGCGCACGGGGCAGGACTTGTCGGGCGTCGGCTTCTACGAGGTCTTCGCCGTCTTCAAGCTCGCCGTCGTCCTGCAACAGATCTTCTTCCGCTACCGGCGCGGCCAGACCGACGACCCGCGCTTCGCCGCGCTCGGCGAACGCGTCTCGTGGCTCGCGCACATCGCGACGCGACTTGCCGAAAGGGTTTAAGGGCTCATTGTCGATGAACATCAACGCGGCAATTTTGTGGGAGCAGGGTTCGCCTTTGTCGGTCGAGGCGGCGGAGTTGGGCGGGCCGCGCGCGGGCGAGGTGCTGGGCGAATTGAAGGCCGCGGGCGTGTGCCACAGCGACCTGCACCCGGCGCGCGGCGAGTGGCCCGTGCGGACGCCGCTCGTGCTCGGGCACGAGGGCGCAGGCGTCGTGCGCGAGGTCGGCGAAGGTGTCACTGGCGTTAAGGCGGGCGACCACGTCGTCTTCTGTTGGGCGCCTCCGTGCGGCGCGTGCCCTCCCTGTAGAGAAGGAAGGCCGGTGCTCTGTGACCGCCTGGAGCGGACGACATACCGGAACCGCCTGCCTGCGGGCGCCACGCTGCTGAGCGCGCGGGGTCAAAGGCTGGCGCACTACAACGGCACGGCCTGCGTC
>CAXTSK010000313.1:0-6527 GCA_964246655.1 uncultured Pyrinomonadaceae bacterium | reverse complement strand
CCGCCGCCGTGACGCCGAGCACGCGGCCGCCGGCCGTGACGATTGAGCCGTCGTCGCCGAGCGCGGTGCCGGCGTGGAAGATTTGGGCGCCTTCGACGCCGACGGCCTCTTCGAGCCCATCGATGCGCGCCCCCGTCTCCGGGCGCTCGGGGTAGCCGCGCGCGGCGAGCACGACGCAGGCCGAAGCGTCTTCACTCCACTCAACATCAATCTCATCAAGACCGCCCCGCGCGACCGCGTCAAAGATGCCGTAGAGGTCTGAGCGCAGGTGGACGAGGATGGCCTGCGTCTCCGGGTCGCCGAAGCGCACGTTGTATTCGAGCACGCGCGGGCCTTCGCCCGTCAGCATCAGCCCGACGAAGAGCACGCCGCGGAAGTTGAGACCGTCGGCGCGGGCGCCTTCGAGGGTCGGCTCGACGATCTCGCGGACGCAGCGCGCGAGCGTCTCCTCGTCCAACACGTCGGGTGAGGTAACGGCGCCCATGCCGCCGGTGTTCGGGCCCGTGTCGCCCTCGCCGACGCGCTTGTGGTCGCGCGCGGGCGGCATCAGCCTGTAGTCGCGCCCGTCCGTCCACAGCAGCAGCGAAGCCTCGCGCCCCGCGAGCGCCTCTTCGATGACGACGCGGCCGGCGGCCTCACTGCCCACGCGCCCGCCCTGCATCATCTCGACGACTGCTTGCTCCGCCTCCGCGCGATTTCGGGCGACGACGACGCCCTTGCCCGCGGCGAGCCCGTCGGCCTTGACGACGACCGAAGCGTCCGCCACCCCGAACTCGCCGCCGCGCAGGACGCCGAGCGCCTCGGCCGCCGACTCCGCGACGCGGTAGCGCGCCGTAGGGATGCGATGGCGCAGCATGAAGTCCTTCGCGAACGCCTTGCTCGACTCCAAACGCGCGGCGGCGCGCGTCGGGCCTGCGACGGCCAGACGGCGGCGCTCGAACTCGTCGGCGAGACCCGCCGCGAGAGAAGATTCGCCGCCCGGGATGGTCAGGTTAACGCGCTCGCGCTCGGCGAAGTCGGCGAGCGCCGACACGTCGGTCGCGCCTATCGCGACACACTCCGCGTCCTCCGCGATACCCGCGTTGCCGGGCGCGCAGAAGACGCGCGGCCTTCGGCCCGCGGCCGTGCGCGCAAGCGTCCGGCAGAGCGCGTGCTCGCGCCCGCCTGAGCCGATGACCAGCACGTTCATGAAGAGGAAAGTCTCCGGTCTTCTCTTTTTTATGTCTTAAGGAAAACGCCCGGCGATGCTGTCACGGGCGGCGGGGGCTGTCAAGCCGCGTGGTGAAACTTTCTCTTAGCTCTTGACACATATTCGTGATATGTATACCGTGCTGAGTCACAGGCGGGCCGGGAGCGCCACAGAGTGTGATTTTCGGCGACGCTTCCCCGTTTCGATAGACTTCCCTCGTTAAGGTCAGCCGCCCCGATAACCAGCTCTACGCACGGAAGCAGACCCCTCGCAGCAGCAGTTGGTTTTGGTCTTCCGCCCCGAAAGCCCTGCACGCCGCGGCGGAAGTCTTTTCACAAGGATGGGCAACAATGTCACAGGTTCAAACTGCCGAGATTTCTCCCGCCAAGGCCAAAGGAGAATGGTTAGAGGTGGAGATTGAGTTCGCGGATCGTTCAATCCTCTGCGTCGACTGCGGCCTGGAGTTCACTTGGACGGCGGGCGAACAACTCTTCTTCCACGACAAGGGTTTAAAGAACGAGCCGAAGCGGTGCAAGCCCTGCAAGCAGGCGAAGAACGAGCGGCTGGCGGCCATCGCCGCCGCGCAGGCCACGGGCGTCCGCCAGCGCATAGAGGTCTCGGTGCTGTGCGCGCAGTGCGGACAGCAGACGACAGTCCCCTTCTACCCGTCGCAGGGCCGCCCCGTCTTCTGCCGCTCCTGCTTCCTCGGCGGCCACGACGGCGGCGCCGAAGACTGACGGCCGCCAGCCGCCGCACACGCCCCATCTCGACATCCCCAAACGGCAACGCCCCTCCCCGGTGCGCCCGCGACGGCGGACAACTCTGTCCGTGAGCAGTGAGCGGTGAGCAGTAAGCAGTAGGTGGTTAGAAAAGTTGAAGGCAGCCGAGACGACCCGGCTGCCTTCTGTTTTTACTGCTCACTGCTCACCGCTCACTGCTCACCCTCCGACGTGGACGGCCGGGCGCTGCTCGGGGTCGTCTTCGACCTGGCGGAGCACCTCGTGTGTGGTGGGCGCGGTGTCGCCCTCGCCGAAGGCGATGTATTTGAGGAGGTACTTCAAGGGGTTGCCCTCGCTCCAGCCGAAGTAGACGTGCGGAATCTTGCCGGTCGTGTCGCGTAGGTAGAGGAGGAAGGCGGCGATGGCGTTCGGCACGGCCGGGCTCTCCGTGCGCAGGATGCGGTAGCCGTCCACGTCCACGCCGCGGACTTGAAGCGTGCCCGAGAACTCGGAGGCGTCGCCGAGCGTCACCTCTAAAAACAGCACCGGGTCGCGCGTCGGGATGTGGTTGTCCACGCGCTTCTCGCGCTCTTTAAAGCGGTACTCGGACGCGTCGCCGGTGTCGCGGCGGTTGGCGACGATGCGAATCTCGCAGTTCTTCTCGATGAGGTCCTGGATGAACTCGGTCCCCACCTCGTCCAGCTTGACGCTCTCGACGCGCAGTTCGGTCGTGCGCCAGACCCTCGACAGGAACGAGGTGGCGATGATGGCGGCGATGAAGAACGAGGCGATCTTGATGCCCTCGGGCCGCTCGTGGACGTTCTGCACGGTCGTGTAGGCGAAGACGAGCGCGATGACCAGGAACGGCACCCAGCGCCGGCCGCGCCGCCAGACGGAGAGCGTTACGGCTATCGCCGCCGAACTCATCAGGACGAGCACGCCGGTCGCGTACGCGCCGCCCTGCTTCTCCACGTCGGCCTCGAAGAGCACGGTGACGGTGAAGGCGACGAGCGTGTAGATGAGGACGAGCGGGCGCTGGGCGAGCGCCCAGTCGGGCGCCATGCCGTAGCGCGGCAGGTAGCGCGGCACGATGTTCAAAAGTCCCGCCATCGCCGACGCGCCCGCGAACCAGAGGATCGAGATGGTGCTCAGGTCGTAGACGGTGCCGAAGATGTTCCCGAAGAAGTGGTAGGCGAGGTACGCGAGCGCGCGGCCGTAAGCCGCGCCGCCCTCGTGCTCGCCGGGCGGGGGCGCGGCGAACTCGTGCGCGGGGATGAGCGTCGAGGTGATGAGGCTGCTCGTAATCAGCATCACGCTCATGATGAGCGCCGCGGTGAGCAGGAGCTTGCGCGTGTTGCGGATGCGACCCTGCGGGTTCTCGTACGTGTCGCCCTTCTCGCCCTCGACCAGAGGCATCACGGCCACGCCCGTCTCGAACCCCGAGAGGCCGAGCGCCAGCTTCGGGAAGACGTAGAGCGCGACGGCGATCATGAGCAGGGGGTTCCCGCCGATGTGGAAGCCGGACACGTCCGAGCTGAGCACCGCCCGATACCACTCCGAGATCGCCCCCGTCCGCACGAAGAACAACTCGTAGAGACCGCGCCCGACGACGATGACGTTGAGCAGGAGGTAAGTGCCGACGAGGATGACGGCGATGCCGATGGCCTCCTTGAACCCCTTGAGGAAGATGGCGCCGAGCAGCGCGACGAGCACGAGCGTCACCACGATGCGGTGCGAGAGGAAGCCCGCGTAAGCCTGCACGAACGGGTTCTCGATGACGTGCGCGGTGGCGTCGGCGGCCGAGAGCGTGATGGTAATGACGAAGTCGGTCGCGACGAAGCCGAGCAGGACGAGGACGAAGAGCTTCCCCTTCCAGCGCGCGAGCAGGTGTTCGAGCATCGAGATGGAGCCCTCGCCGTGCGGGCTCTCGGCGGCGACGCGGTTGTAGATGGGGAGCGCGCCGAAGAGCGTGAGCAGCACGAGGATGAGCGTGGCGATGGGCGAGAGGGCGCCGGCAGCCAGGAAGGCGATGCCGGGCTGGTAGCCAAGCGTCGAGAAGTAATCGACGCCCGTCAGGCACATGACCATCCACCAGGGGTGCTGGTGGTGCTGACCTTCGCGCTCGTGCGGCCCCTCGATCTCCTGAAGCCGCCCCTTCAGCAACCAGCGCTTGAGCGCGCCGGGCTGCCTCTTCTTCTCGTCAACCCGCCGGACTGCCGTCTCGGCCATCTGCTCCTCCCTGTCAATGGGTCAAGACAGCGCCCGCGCGTAACTGTGCGCGGGGCTTGGCGCCGACCGCCCCATCTGTACCCTCACGATACGATTTGGACTGTTTGCAAGCCCTGATTTGTACCAAACCATCCCGCGCCTGACAACTGTAAACTGAGCCTGTCAAACGCCGTGCCCCTTCGGGGCGGTAGCCAGGAGCCAGTAGACAGGAGCCAGTAGGCGCTCCGCGCTTCGCGCGCGGCCGCCTTTTGGCGGAGCATCCGACACACACAGGTTTTCTACTGTCTACTGGCTACTGTCTACTCTCCTGTGCTAAAGTCTGGAATCGACAAGCCTTTGGCAGTGTTCTGAAGGGTGCAATTAGTAAGAGGCCGAGCACCTTTCTTCCAGCCTCCGATATCAACGTACAGCAGAGAGCGCCGACACGTCTCTTCGCCGAGCTGGCAACGGGCCGCATGACTTCTCGCTCCCATCATGGTGACGCAGAGCAGGGCGAACGCACGCCTAAGGGCGGGGGCCTGTCCTCTGTGACGCACATCTCGGACGCGCGCCGCGCGGCCTCGCTGCCCCTCGAACAGCAGCTCGAAGAGATACAAGAGCTGCTCGACCGCGGCCTGCCCTCGATAGCCGAGGCGCGCCTGCGCCAACTCGTCGCGCAGGCGCGGCGCGAGCCCGTCGTGCTCGCGCGCGCGCGCTACCTGCACTCGACCGCGCTGCAAGCCCTGGGTCGCAACCGCGACGCGCTCGAAGTTGTCGAGATGTACGAGCCGGCCGACTCCGACAAGGGGCTCGACGCGGAGACCTTCGGCAACGTCCGCGTCCAGCTCGGCCTCGCCTACAACTACACGGGCGACGTGCCGAAGGCCATCGCGCTCTTGCAGGCCGAGCTGCGCGCGGCCACCGAGCAGAACGGCTCGGACGCGCGGATGGGGAACATCTACACGGCGCTGGCGCGCGTCTACCGCTCCATCAGCGAGTACTCCATCGCGCGCGACCACAACAACAAGGCGCTCGAATACTTCCGCCGCTCCGGCGACTGGCGCGGCATCGCTGAAAGTTACTTCGGTTTGGGGATGGCCGACGCGCACGAGGGGCGCTGGGAGATGACCATAGAGAACTTCGAGCAGGCCATCCAGCTCATCGGCGACCGGCCCGCGCCCTTCATGCTGGGTAAGATTTACAGCAACGTGGCGGCCGCCTACTGGTGGCTCCAACGCCCGCACGAGGGCATCCGCGCCCTTGAGAAGTCCATCGCCTACAACGAGCGCACGGAGCACAAGCATAACGCCGCCACCGCCTATAACAACCTCGGCATCAACCTGATCCTCACCGGCGAGTGGGATCGCGCGCAGGCCGCCTACAAGCGCGCGCTCGAACTCGTCATGGAGATGGACGAGCACCACGGCCCGGCCGCCATGGTCTTCGACTCGATGGGCGAGCTGCGGATGCTGCGCGGCGACCTCGCCGAGGCGCGCGAGTACCTCGACAAGGCGGTCGCCAGCGGCATCAAGAGCGGTAAGAAGTGGTACATCTCGCAGGCGATGCGGACGATGACGCGCTGCTGCATCCTGCAAGGGCTCGGCGACGAGGCGCTCGACGTGGGCACGCGCGTGCTTGAGCTGACCGAGTCGATGGGCGACCACCGCGGCGTCTGCGACTCGTGCACGCTGCTCGCGGAGACGCGCCTGCTGCGCGGCGAGATGGACGAGTGCGCCGCGCTCCTCGCGCGCCTCTCGGAGGAGACCGACGCGACGACGACCGACCTCGCCATCTCCGGCGAGTCGCAGCGCGTCCACGGGCTTCTGGCGCTGGCGCGCGAGGACGCGCCGCTCGCCGTCCACCACTTCGGCCGCTGCCTCTCGATCTCGGAGATGCTCGGCGACCGCTACCGCACGGCGCGCGCTCATCACCTCATGGGTCGCGCCTACGCCGCCTTCGTGCAGCCCGAGCGCGCGCGGGAACATTTGGGACTGGCCGTCCACACCTTCTCCGAGCTTGGGGCCAAGCTCGACCTGAGGCACGCCGAAGAGGCGGTCGAAGAGCTTGAGAGCCAGGCGCCCGAGGAGCAGCACGTCGAGCCGCCCGCGCCCGCCCAGCTCCTAACTCTGCGACTGGCCGAGGCCGTCGCCTCGCGCGAACTGCTGCTGCGCGAGCTGGCCGCGGTCATCCACCAGGAGACGCGCGCCGCGCGCATACTCGTCGCGGAGGCGGGCGAGGACGGGCACACGAAGGTCGTCGTGGCGCACGGCTACGACGCTTCGGAGACGGCGCAGGCCGCGGCCGCGCTCGACCGCGCAACGACCGAAGAGGAGCGCGAGCGCTACGCCGCTGCGCAGGACGCGCGCCTCGTCGCGCTGCGGCCGACGCGCGCGCCGCCGGCCACGCTCCTC
>CAXTSK010000312.1:3588-6555 GCA_964246655.1 uncultured Pyrinomonadaceae bacterium | reverse complement strand
CACGAGGGCTCAGACGCGCGCGACGACACCGAGGGTTACGCTGGCGTCGCGCCGGAAAAAGAGGGCGCGGCGGCCTGAGAATCGCTGTTACAATGCCGGGCGGAGACAAATCCCGGCGGCTAAAATTTCAAGCTGGAGAAGAGATGCGGATTCTTGTGACCGGCGGCGCGGGCTTCATCGGCTCGCACCTTTGCGAGAGGCTTCTGGCGGAGGGGCACGACGTTATCTGCCTCGACAACTTTTTCACGGGACGGCGCGAGAACGTCTACCACCTGATGGACTCGAAGCGCTTCGACCTCGTGCGCCACGACATCATCGAGCCCGTCCTCCTCGAAGTCGATCAGATTTATAACCTCGCCTGCCCGGCCTCGCCCGTCCACTACCAGTACAACCCGGTCAAGACGGTCAAGACCAACGTCCTCGGCACCATCAACATGCTCGGCCTCGCCAAGCGCGTCCGCGCCCGCATCCTTCAGGCATCCACGTCCGAAGTCTACGGCGACCCCGAGATTCATCCTCAAACTGAAGATTACTGGGGCCACGTCAACTGCATCGGAATTCGTTCATGTTACGACGAAGGAAAGCGTCTGGCGGAGACGCTGATGATGGATTATCACCGGCAGAACAAGGTGGACACTCGAATCATACGCATCTTCAACACGTACGGGCCGCGGATGCGGGACGACGACGGGCGCGTGGTGTCGAACTTCATCGTGCAGGCTTTGCGGGGCGAGGAGCTGACCATCTACGGGACGGGCGAGCAGACGCGTAGCTTCTGCTACGTGGACGATCTGGTCGAGGGCATGATTCGTCTGATGAACGTCGAGGCCGGCGCGGCCGACGACGTGGATGTGCACCAGCCGGTCAACGTCGGCAACCCCGGCGAGTTCACGATGAAGCAGCTCGCGGACGAGGTCGGGCGCGCCGCGGGGATAGAGGTCAAGGTCAGCTCCCGTCCGCTGCCGCAGGACGACCCGCGCCAGCGCAAGCCCGACATCACCCGCGCGCAGAAACTCCTCGGCTGGGAGCCGACCGTCCCGCTGCGCGACGGCCTCAAGCGCACGGTCGAATACTTCGCCGAGAGAATCAAAAAGCAGTGACGAGCGACACACATAACGGGGAAGTGCCGGCGAGCGTGCCGGGGATGTGTCTGGAGGCGCTGGGGCGGCACGCGAAGGCGGACGCGCTGAGCCTGAAGAAGGGCGGGCAGTGGCTCTACATCCCGGGCGAGGCGATCATCCAGCGCGTGCGCGCGGTCGCGCTGGGGCTGTCGGCGCTCGGCGTGAAGAGGGGCGACCGCGTGGCCCTGCTCTCGGAGAACCGTCCCGACTGGTCGGTCGTTGACCTCGCCATCCTCAGCCTCGGCGCCGTCAACGTCCCCATCTACACGACGCAGGCGCCCGACCAGGTGCGCTACATCCTCGAAGACTCGGGCGCGCGCGTCCTCTTCGTCTCGGGCAAGAAGGTCTTCCGCCACGCGCGCCCCGGCGTCGAGCCGGTCGAGACGTTGGAGCGCGTTGTCTTCTTCGACACCGACGCGGCCGCAGGCGTCGAGGGCGCGCTCACGCTCTTCGAGCTTGAGCAGACGGGCGCGCAGTTGGACGAGGCCGAGCCCGAAGTTTTTAGTCGCGCCCTGAACGCCGTCGGCGCGGAAGACCTCGCGACCATCATCTACACTTCGGGGACGACGGGCGAGCCGAAGGGCGTGATGCTGACGCACGGCACCTTCGTGTCGAACGTGCTGGCGATCTCAAGCTCGCTCCCCATCCTCTCGACGGACGTGGCGCTGTCGGTCTTGCCGCTCTCGCACATCTTCGAGCGCGTGGTCTTCTACGTCTTCTGTTGGAACGGCGTCTCGGTCGCCTATGCGCCTTCGTTCGACGTGGTCGGCGAGTACCTGCGCGAGGTGCGGCCGACCATCATGACGGCCGTGCCCCGCCTCTTCGAAAAGGTCTTCCACAAGATCGTCAAGAAGGGGACGGCCGAGGGCGGCTGGAAGGCGAAGCTCTTCAACTGGGCGCTGCACGTCGGCCAGCGCTACGCGGAGTTGAAGGACAAGGGCGAGCAGGTGCCGCCCCTTTTAGAGATTCAGCAGGAGGTCGCGTCGCGCCTCGTCTTCAAGAAGTGGCGCGAGGGCGTGGGCGGCCGTCTCCGCTTCTTCGTCTCGGGCGGCGCGCCCCTGTCGCCCGCGCTCTCCTACGCCTTCTTAGGCGCGGGCGTCGTCATCCTGCAAGGCTACGGGATGACGGAGACCTGCATCGTCTCGGCCAACCGGCCCGAGGACAATCGCGTCGGCTCGGTGGGTCTGCCGTTCCCCGGCATCGAAGTCAAGACCGACGTGGACGGCGAATTCCTCGTGCGCGGGCCGAACCTGATGGGCGGCTACTACGGCCACGAGGCGGAGACGGCCGCGGTCTTCACCGACGACGGCTGGTTCAGGACGGGCGACGTGGGGACGATAGACGAGGCCGGGCGGCTCCACATCACCGACCGGAAGAAGGAGCTGTTCAAGCTCTCGAACGGGAAGTACGTCGCGCCGCAGCTGGTCGAGAGTCTGATTAAGGAGAGTCAGTACGTGAGCCAGGTGGTCGTCGTCGGCGCGGGGCGCAAGCAGCCGGCCGCGCTCATCGTGCCCGACTGGGAGGCGCTCGCCTCGGCGCTCCCGACGCCGCAGGCCGAGGATCACACGCTGCGCATCGCGTGGAGTCGAAGCCCGGCGGCCGTCAAGTTAGTCCAATCCGAAGTGGCCGAGCTGACCCGCCCGCTCCACGACTACGAGCGCGTCCGCCGCGTCGCGCTCCTCCCCGACGACTTCTCCATCGACGGCGGCGAACTCACCCCCACCCTCAAGGTCAAGCGCCGCGTCATCGACGAGAAGTACAGCGGCCTCATCGAGGAGCTGTACGACGGGGTGAAGAGTGAGCAGTGAGCAGTAAGCAGTTTGGGGAAAGAAGAAGGCAGTCGGGA
>CAXTSK010000312.1:0-3578 GCA_964246655.1 uncultured Pyrinomonadaceae bacterium | reverse complement strand
AACCAGGCGGGCTGGGGGCTGGTTCCGCCCCGCCGCCCTTCGACCTTTGACACGGAGAGTTTCTAACTGCTCACCGCTCACTGCTCACTGCTCACCGTTTCGGGCGTGAGGCGCTCAACCTCCATGAGCGATTCGGCGAAGCGGGCACGGTTGTAGGAGGGCTCGGCGAGTATGTCTTCGGCGAGGCGGCGCAGCGGGGCCGGCATCGCCGGGGCGGCGAAGGGGAGAGCGTCCGGCGGCGGCGCGTGGCGGGAGAGCAACTGCACCTCCGCGCCGCAAAAGTCACACGAACGGATGTGCTCCGCGACGCGCCCCCCGCGGCGCGCGTGCGCCGAGAAGCCGAGCAGCGTCTCGGTGCGCGGGCAAGTCCGAAGCTTTCGGTAGCAGGCTGTCGTTGAAGAAGGCATGAGTGCTCCTCGCAGTCTCTCGTTTGTTGGCTCGCCCGCTTGGCCGGGGGTGTGGCGGTGCGGCCGCGCGGGCGAAGCGCCGAACTGTGTGGTGCGGGGCGCGAGACGGACGTAAACTTCGCCGGCCGTGCGGCTCCTCCAAACGCGGCCGGCCGTCGATGGCCTCTTTTCGGTCGCTTCTCTCGTGCATGGAGCTTAAAGTACCAATCCCGTCGCCTTTCCAAACTTTCCTCCCCACGGGGGCGGCCCCGGCGGCTCGTTTCTCCCTGATTTTTCAACGCCTTGGCCGTTTTGTAAAAAGGTGTTGCTCAAGTCGCGGGATTGCTGTTACTATCTGAATGTGTTCGGGGCGTCTGTCCTGAACCCCCTTCACGGTGGCCGCGCCCATTCCCTTTGCGGCCGTACCGGCGGGCTTCCCTGCAAGGTCAATCATTCAAACCAAAGAGCCAGCGGAGCGCAGATGTCCCCCCGGATAGTTTCGTCTCGCCTCCGGCCCAGAAAGCTATATGGACCCGAGGAATCAGGAGACGCCCCGGCGTAACCCCGCGCCCTTCCCATCCTCCTCAACGGACGTACCGAGAGACCTCCGGCCTTGCTCCCAACCGTCCAGAACCGGTAACATGGCTGCCACATCTGCCAACCAAGATCACCGCTTGAACGACCCCATGACGAGGGCAACCGAAGAGACATCCCCGACCCCCCAGGGGCACGGGCGCGCCCAGGCGCACGAGGCGCGGGCGCGTCACGCAGGAGCGTGGGTCGAGACGCTGCGGCGCTCGGACGTTTCGCGCCTCTGGACGGAACTCCAGCGCCTCGTCGTCAACCACCCACTCGTGCGCGCCTCCTACAGCGCCGGCCTCCTCGTCGAGGAAGGCGACCGCGGCAGCGCCTACCTCGACCTGACGCAGGAACTCTTCGTCACGCTGCTTTCGAAGTCGCGCTTCCAGCACTACCTTGACTCGGAGATGACCGACGCCGAGATCGAGTGCGAGGTCAGTCAGATCGAGCTGACGAACCTGCTGACGGCCGAACTGCGCAAGCGCCACCCGGAGTCTTATCGACTCGCGCGGCGCATCTCGACCATCATCCAGTCTTCGGCCAACTTCCGCCGGTTTGACGCCGCCGGTTCAAACGGCGTGTCACACCGCCGCCTCGCGACCCAACTCTACGGGCTCAGCGTTTGGCCCACGAAGAAGGTCACGCGGGACATGAACGACCTGGAGCAGCGCGTACAACTCATTCCCGTGCGCTCGCGCGACACGCGGATGGTCGGCTGCACGGGCGACGCGCAGATCATCATCAGCAACTCCGACCTCGAAGACCTCATCGTCTCCGTCCTTGAAGCCTGCGACGCGCCGGTGGACGTGCGTTCCTTGCGCAGCCTCGTCATGTCGCGCCTGCCCGTGATGGACATCTACCTGGTGCCCATCGGCGGCGGCGACGACGAGGAGGGGCGCGGCTTCGAGCCCGTGGACGGGCACGAGAATCCCGAGCAGTCTTTGCTCAGGCGCGAGTCCGAGGACGAGGCGGCCAACTTCGTAGACGAATTTCTGCGCGGCCTGCACGCGGCCGTGCGCGGCAAGTCGAAGCAGTACGACCGCATGCTCGGGGTGCTGTGGTACTGTTACCTGAGCCCGGCGCACATCACGCAGCTCGAAGCCGCGGCGCGCCTGAACGTCTCCGACTCGCTGGTCTCCGACTACCGCCGCCGCATCGAGCAGCAGCTCCGCGCGCTCTCTCTGAACGGCATCGAGGAGGCGCGGCGCTTCGAGACGGCGCTGCGCGAGCGCGTCAACCTGTTCATCAGCGAGGAGGTCAACGCCGGCGTCTAACGCCGTCCGCGACGAGTTTGCCGTGAAGTGGGGCCGCGAGGCCCCCTTTCCGTTGGTAATCGACGACCATTCGCCTCATGCTCAAAGTCATCAACGTCGTGGGCGCGCGGCCGAACTTCATGAAGGTCGCCCCCATCGTGGAGGCGATGCGGCGGCGCCCGTCGGAGTTCGCGCCCGTCGTCCTTCATACGGGTCAGCACTACGACGAGCGGATGAGCGACGCCTTCTTCCGCGACCTCGGGCTGCCCGCGCCGGACGTGCACCTCGGCGTCGGCTCCGCGAGTCACGCGCAGCAGACCGCGGCCGTGATGCAGAAGTTCGAGCCGGTCGTCTTAGAACAGAAGCCCGACTGGGTGCTGGTCGTCGGCGACGTGAACTCGACGCTCGCGTGCGCGCTCGTCTGCTCGAAGCTGGGCGTGAAGGTCGCGCACGTCGAGGCGGGACTGCGCAGCCGCGACCGCACGATGCCGGAGGAGATCAACCGGCTCGTCACCGACCAGCTCTCCGACCTTTTGCTCACGCCCTCGATGGACGGCGACCGCAACCTGCTCGCCGAAGGCATCCCCGCCGAGCGCATACGCTTCGTCGGCAACGTGATGATCGACTCGCTCTTCAAGCAGTTGAAGCGGGCCGAGTCTTCGCGCGTGCGCGAGGAATTGGAAGTCGCGGGCGCCGACTACGCCGTCGTCACGCTGCATCGGCCGTCGAACGTGGACGAGCCGCGCGTGCTCGGCGGCATCCTCTCCGCGCTCACGCGAATCAGTAAACACCTCCCGGTCGTCTTCCCCATCCACCCGCGCACGCGGAAGAACCTCGGCGAGTTCGGGCTGCTCGAAGGGGTTGAGGAAGAAGGGCGCGTGCGCTTCGTCGAGCCTCTGGGCTACCTCGACTTCCTGCGGCTCTACAGCGGCGCGCGGCTGGTGCTGACCGACTCGGGCGGTATACAGGAGGAGACGACGGCGCTCGGCATCCCCTGCCTGACGCTCAGGGAGAACACGGAGCGGCCCGTCACGGTCGAGCTGGGCACGAACCGCGTCGTCGGCACAGACCCCGCGCGCATCGTCTCGGAGGCCGAAGCCGCGCTCACGCAGGACGGGCAGAAGGAGCCGCCGCGCGTGCCGCCGCTGTGGGACGGGCACGCGGCCGGGCGCATCCTCGACGCCCTCCTCGGAGCCTGACCCGGTGTCGCGCGTGGGCGACGGGCGTGCTAACCTTCGAAGCAGTAGTCAGTAGTCAGTAGGCGCTCCGCGCGGCGGACGTTGAAGATGACAACCGGAAGGTTCGACTGACTACTGTCTACTGAGTACTGTCTACTGCTTTAGAGGTCGCGATGAGGGAC
>CAXTSK010000311.1:0-6565 GCA_964246655.1 uncultured Pyrinomonadaceae bacterium | reverse complement strand
AGCGCCGCCTTGCGCTCGCTGAGGAAGGTCGCCAGCGCCCGGAGCCGGTCGGCCTGCCTTTCCCAGCGCCACTCGGATTCCACCCAGGCCCGTCCGGCCGCGCCCATTCGCGCCGCCAGAGCATCGTCGGTGAGCAGCGTGACGAGCCGTTCGGCGACGCCGTTGAAGACGCCGACGTGGTTGAGCGTGACGCGGTACGAGCCGCCGAGGTCGAGACGTTCCAGCACCTCCGCGGCGATGGTCAGGACTTCGATGTCCGCGTCGGCGCGGCCCGGCCCGATCAGCTCGCAGCCGAGCTGGCGCCCTTGCCGCCGCCACTCCGCGCGCGAATGCGGAAGCTGCCGGAAGACCGACGCGGCGTAGCAGAAACGCAGCGGGCGCGGCGCGGACGCGAAGAGGGTGGCCGCGGCGCGCGCGACGGAAGAAGTGATGTCGGGCCTGAGCGCGAGCAGGCGACCGTCCGTGTCGGCGAAGCGGAAGGCGCGGCGCGCCTCGACGCGTCCCATGCCGCGCTCGAAGAGTGCGTAGTAATCGACCGAGGGCGTCGCGATCTCCTCGTAGCCCCAGCCGTCGAAGACCGACATCGCCGCCGTCTCGACCGCCCGGCGCAGACGCGCCTCGCGCCCGAAGTAGTAGCGCATCCCGCCCGGGATTTTCGAAAGAGGCTCCATGAGAAGCTTTTGGCCGTTAGCTGTTGGTCTGGCTAACAGCTCAAACAAAAACGCCGCCCGACACATCGGTGTCGCGTGCGGCGTGTGCTGGTGAAATCTTTCTGCGCCTTGCCTCTGCTTGAGAGCCGGCGCCCTACGAATCACCCCACACGGCCGCGCGCATGGCCGTGATGACCATGATGGTGGTGCGCTGCGGTGTGCGGGTAATGCATCATGCTTGAAAGCCCTTCGTTGCGCGTCCGTTATAACTGACTCGGTTGAAGGGTGTCAAACTTGCCACGCCGCTTCAGTGGCGCGGTGAGTAGTAGCCGACGCGCGTCGAGACTTCGTAGTCGCGGCCGGGCACTTCGACGCGGATGCGGCGGAAGCGGCCGTCGCGCGCGGGCGTGGTCGGGGTGTAGTAGAGCGCGTACTGGTGGCGCAACTCGTCGGCGATCTCGGCGTAGACGCTCCCGAGCGAGCGGAAGCTCTGCGGGCGGTAGAGCCGTCCGCCGGTCGCGCGCGTCAGCGCCGACAAATTCTGCTCGCTCGCGTCGAGCACGCGCAGCGACTCGCGCAGGTCGCCGATGCGGAGCTGGTTGAAACGAACGGACGCGTCGTCGCCGCCCAGCACGTTGTCCAACTCCGCGGTCTTGCGCGCGCGCTCGATCTCGGTGTTGGCGATGGCGTAGACCGTGACCTGCGTCTCAAGGAGCGCGCGCAGTGCGGCCTCCGCGGTGGCCGAGCCGCGGTTGCTGTCGATGCCGTCGCTCAGGACGACGAGCGCGCGGCGGCGCTCGTTCTTCTGGAACTGCTCGCGCGCGGCGAGCAGCAGCGCGTCGTTGAAGCGCGTGAAGACGCCGGTCGAGAGACGGCCCAGGGCGCGGCGCAGTTGCAGGCGGCTCTTCGACCAGTCGAGCAGAAGCTCGACGCGGTCGTCGAACTTGACGAGGCAGAAGCGGTCGTCATCCGAGACGCGACCCGCGAACTCCTCGGCCGCGCGGCGGAAGTCCTCGAAGCTCTCGGCGACCGAAGACGAGGCGTCCACGAGCAGCGCCACATCCACCGGGACTTGTCGAAGTGAAAGATCGCTCAACGGCTGCTCGCGACCGTCCTCGAAGACCTTGAAGTCTTTGCGCCCGAGCCCGGTCACGAGCCGCCCCTCCGCGTCGCGCACCGTCACCGGCAGCAACACCTCCGAGGCGTTGATGCGGACGACATCGTCCTCGTCAATCTCCTCGCCCGCCTGCTTCCCCGTCTGCACCTTCTGCTGCTGAGGCTCTACCTTCTGCGGCTGCGGGTCGGCGGCCGGTTTCTGCCAGGGGTTTGGCGGGGGCTCGTCTGACGTGGGCGGCACGTAAGGCCCTACCGGAGCCTGCGACGTTTGCGCCGGTTTGGTCGGGCGCGAGCCGCCGCGCGTGCGATTCTGTGTGGAGGCCGTGGGGATGCAGATAAGAATTAAACACAGAGACGCAGAGATACAGAGACACAGCTTCGTCCTTAGCTTTCGCCAGGCTGTGTCTCTGTGTCTCTGTGTCTCTGTGTTGAAAGCCATCACAAACGGCGCCGTCGGTTATTTATCAGGGCGCGCGGGTTCCTTGGCGTCCTCGCCCATCGCGGCGCGCATGGCGTTGATGACGGGCTCGCCCACGCGCCGCTTGCGCAGCTCGGCGAGCTTTGCGGGCGAGAGGTCGAACTCGACCGGCGACTGCTCGATGCGCCGGACGATGGTGCCCTCCGAGAATCCGGCCTCGACCAGCTCGACGACCGAGTCGTTCGTCAGCGTCGGCGTGCGCTCCAGTTTCGCCGCGCCGCCCGCCTCGGCCGGCGGCCTGATGATGCGCACCGACGCGCTGCCCGTCGTCAAGATGTCGGAGTCGCCGCCGCCGTTTCCGCTGCGCGAGCGCGTGCGCCCGCTCGAACCGCCGGAAGAACCAAAGATATTCGTCTCGTTCGGGTCTGAGCCCGGCGCGCCCGGCCGTCCGCCGCCGGTGCGGCCGAGACCGCCGAGCGGCGTCTCGTCGTCGTCCCAATCTTCGCTCGCGAAGTCGATTGACTCGGCGCGCGCGAGCATCGCCAGGATGACGCGCTCGGGCACGCCGCCCTTCTTCAGCTCGATCAGGCGGTCGGGCGTCAGGTCGAAGTTGACGGGCCGCGCGTTGACGATGGCGACGACCGTCTTCTCTTTAAACCCCGCGCGCACGAGCTTCAACACCGAAGCGTTCGTCAGCGTCGCCGACGACGCCGGACTCTGCCCCTGCGCCTGCGCCGTGGCGGCCGCGGCGACGAAGACCAGAGCGAAACTCAACAGACGTGTCTTCATCCTCAAAACACCTCAGCCACTAGACAGGCGCAACGGGGGGAAACTTCCAGCAGGCAGTAGGCAGATGGCAGTAGGCAGTTCAGAGCAGCACACCTTCGAACGTTCATGTGTGACCTCGGCGAACTTCGGCGCCGAACAATCGCGCCCTTGCGAGTGCGGCAAACTGCCTACTGCCATCTGCCTACTGCCTACTCTCCTTTCGCGTACCTGCCGCCCACGCGCCGCACGTAGTTGCGCGTCTCGCGGAAGGGGGGCACGCGGTAGCCGTAACGCATGACGTTGCCCTCGCCCGCGTTGTAGCCCGCGAGGACGAGTTCGACGCGGCCGTTGAAGCGGCGCAGAAGCTCTTTGAGGTAGCGCGTGCCGCCCGACACGTTCTGCGCCGCGTCGTGCGGGTTGCGCACGCCGAAGCGCGCGGCCGTCCCCGGCATGAGCTGCATCAGCCCGCGCGCGCCTACGGGGCTCACGGCCTTCGAGCTGAAGTGCGACTCCTGCTCCATCACGCAGAAGACGAGGTAGGGGTCTACTCCGTAGCGCGAGCCGTTCTGGCGGATGATGGAGTCGAGCTTCGTGCTGCCGGTCGTCCAGCGGCGCTCGCGTTTCTTCTTCGGCGTGCCGTCGGCCGCGACCTCCTCGGGCTCGGCGCGCTCGCGCTCGACGTGGTCAACCCGCGCCTTCTCGATGAAGGTCGAGATGTTGCCGCGCTTGAACCAGACGCCGTCCGCGCCCTCGCTCGCCTCGTCCACCTCCATCTTCGCGCCGCCGACGAGGTAGATCCACACGGTCTGGACTTCCTCGACCTTGGGCTTAACGTCGCCCGATACGTTAACGACCGACGCCTCGCTTGCGGCTTTAACTTCCTTCACCGCCGCGGCCTTCACCACCTCGCGCACACGGGATTTATCGACGAGATTCGTCACGCCGCCGCGCCTGTACCAAACGCCCTGCGCGTCCTCCCAGGCTTCGTCCACCTCCATCGTCGTCCCGTCGGCCAGCTTCAATTGGTCGGCGAAGGCATGCGAAGACAGGGACAGAAGGATGATGACGAACAGCGTGACTCGCGTCAGTAGTCGTTCAGATTTGAAGTGGGTTCGCATCGCCCAAGTCCCCCGTGCTTTTGCGGCCCTGCTCCTGCGCGGCGAAACCGTGCGCGGTGCCGAAGTAGTTGCGCCAGGCCGCGTCGATGAGGCGCACGGAGACCTCGGGCGGGCGCGCCTCGAAGAGGCAGATGTCGGTCATGCGGTCGAGCAGGTCGCGCGGCTCGCACGCCTTCATCTGGCGGTGTTCGAGCATGTAGTTGTTGAGCAGGTGGTCGATGCAGTGCTGCTCGACGCGCAGGCCGCGCGTGTAGGCGGCGCGCTTGAAAATCTCGACGTAGGCCGCGGGCGTCGGCGGCTCCACGCGCGCGCGGTAGCCCATGCGGCGCAGGAACGCTTCGTCAACCAAGTCCTTCTCGTCGAGGTTCGTCGAGAAGACGACGAGTTGCTCGAACGGCACCTCGATCTTCTTGCCCGTGTGCAGCGTCAGGTAATCGACGCGTTTTTCGAGCGGCACGATCCACCGGTTCAAAAGGTCGTGCGGCTCGACGCGCTGGCGGCCGAAGTCGTCCACGACCAACGTGCCGCCGTTCGACTTCAACTGGAAAGGCGCCTCGTAGAAGCGCGCCGCCTCGCTCCACTGAAGGTCTGCGTCGTCGAGCGTCAGCTCGCCGCCGACGATGACGAGCGGGCGCTCGACCAGCACCCAGCGCCGGTCATAGTCGGAGGGCGTCTCGTCCGGCGGCGCCGGGCGGTGGTTGTGCGTGTCGAAGACGCGGATGATCTGGCCGTCAACCTCGATGGCGTAGGGAATCCAGATGTAGCCGGGCAGGCCCGAGTTGATGCGCTCGGCGACGGCCGTCTTGCCCGTGCCCGCGGGGCCCGTGATGAAGAGCGAGCGGCGCGAGTTGATGACGCAGCCCATCGTCTGAATCAGGGACTCGGGCAGCACGAGGTCGCGGAAGGCGGCGCGCACGGTATCGACCGACGCGGCGCGCGCGGGCACGGCCTGCAAACGCATCATGTGCGCGTAGTCGCGCAAGGAGACGGGCGCGGGGCCGACGTAGCCGCAGAGGTCGCGCACGCGCGCGACACGATCCCAGCCGCGGTCGAGCATCGCGTAGCGCGTCGCGCCGACGGCAATCTGCCCCTTCACCTCGATCATCTTCTCGCGCGTCAGGTGGACGAGCATCTCCTCGACGAGCGCGCGCGGGAGCTTCAGCTCTTCCGAGATGGAGCGCGTCGTCGGCTCGGGCATCTGCGCCACGTGCTTCAAGGCGAGGTCGCACAGGAAGCTCGTCGGCACGTCGGCCTCGCGCAGCTCCTCAAGGACGGGCGGCCCCATCGATTCGATCTCGACGCGCGTCAGGATTCCGGTGTGGGTCATTTCGAACTCCGTTTGAATGAAGTGATGAATGATGAGCGATGAATGATGAATGAAAGGCAAGCTGCTTCTCATTCATCATTCATCACTCATCATTCATCCTTTGTCTTATCGCTCTTCCGCGGCGGCGACCGTCTGGCGCGCGTCAATCGCCGCGAGCGTCTGGCGGGCGTCGGCGGCCTTCTCGCCGCGGCCGGTGCGGTCGTAGAGTTCGGCGAGCTGGCGCAGGACGTTCTGCGAGTCGGGTTGGAGCTTGCGCGCGGCTTCGAGATGTTCGACGGCCTTGTCCTCGCGGCCTGAGCGGATGAGCAGCGCGGCGACGTTGGCGTGGCCGTTGAACTCGCCCTCGGCGCGCGCGAAGTTGCGGTAGGCGTCGTCGTACTTGCCGAGCCTTACTTGCGCGAGCGCCAGGTTGTTGAGGACGCGCGAGTCGTTGGGCGCGAGCCTGGCGGCCTTCTTCAGCCTGTCCACGGCCGCGCGGTAGTTGCCGGATAGATAGAGCGAGTAGCCGAGGTTGTTCAAAGCCTGCGGGTCTCGGTCGTTCACGTCGATGGCGCGGCGGTAGGAGTCCTCGGCGCGGTCGTGCAGCCCCTTGCGGTCGTAGGCGACGGCGAGCAGGCTGTGCGCCTGCGAGAGCTTCGGGTCGAGCGAGACGGCGCGCGACAGCTCGGCGACGGCTTCGTTGAGCTGCCCGCCTTCGAGCAACGCGCGGCCGCGCTCAAGGTAGTCGCGCGCGTCGCCGCCCTCGTCCTTCACTTCGGGGCGCTTGTGGTCGCGGTCTTCGACGCGCATGACGCCCGTGCTCTCGAAGTTTTCGGCGTCCTTCTCGGTCATGCGCGCGAGCTTGCCGTCGTCGTTCTTGCCGAAGAGTTTCCCGACGGCCTTGAACGGCGCCTTGAGGATTTTGCCGAAGAGCCCGCCGCCCTTCTTCTTCGGCGCCGCGGCGTCCGAGCCCGCCTCCGCGCCGGAGGTGGCGACGACGTTCGCGGCCGTGTCGCCGTCGCGCTCGTCGCCCGAGGCTTCCCACAGCGCCGTCGCGCTGACCAGCAAGGCGAAGGCGGCGAAGATGATGATGACCCTGCGCGTGTTCATGGCTGTCTCTCCTGTCTAAGTTACATGAAGCGTGCGCGTAATTCTAAGTCGCTTTTTCTCAGCAATTTCGCCGTTTTGC
>CAXTSK010000310.1:330-6591 GCA_964246655.1 uncultured Pyrinomonadaceae bacterium | reverse complement strand
GACGGCGTCACGGAAGAGAAGGAACGCACGTCGTCCACGCGCGGCGCGCGTCAGACGGGCCGCCTCTCTCTCCGGCTCTTGAAAACACCTCGCAACTCTCTGGGCACCGCCAGAAGCCCCGCCGCGCCAACCTCGCAGACGGCCGAACATAAGTTATACTCTTCGGCCATACACGCTTAGTCATTCGGCGAAAAGGCACGCGCCCCCGGCGAAGCCATGTCCAACTTGCCGCACCGCCACGGAGAGAGCATCCACGACACGCAGCCGCCCGCGGCCGCGGCGCCGCAGCTCCCGACCTTCTTCCTGCGCACGAAGCTTCTGCCGCCGCGGCCCGCGCCTTCGCTCCTGCCGCGGCCGCGCCTCGTCGAGCGTCTTGAGCAGAACCTCGCGCACGCCGTCACGCTCGTCACAGCACCCGCGGGCTCGGGCAAGACCACGCTCGTCGCCGACTTCATACGCACCGGCGCGCACCCCTTCGTCTGGTATCAGTTGGACAGGGCCGACTCCGACCCGCTCGTCTTCCTCGGCTACGTCACGCACGGCATCAAGCAGATCGTCACGGGCTTCGGCGACGCCACGATGTCCTACATGCAGGAGGCTTCGAAGGAGCTGGCGCAGGCGCCCGAGCGCGTCGTGGACGTGCTCTTGAACGAGGTGCTCGACCGCGTCGAGCAGCAGTTCATCCTCGTCCTCGACGACTATCACCACCTCGGCACCGAGACGCCCGTGCATCGCGTGGTTGATCGTCTGCTCGCGTACCTGCCCGACCTCATCCACGTCGTCATCATCTCGCGCGACATGCCGCCGCTCGCGCTCGCGCGCATGAGGACGCAGGCCAGCCTCGCCGTCATCGACCGACAGGAATTGCTCTTCACCGACGAGGAGACGCGCGAGCTTTTCCGCAAGGTCTTCGACCTTGAGCTGACGCCCGACCAACTCGCCGAGTACCGCGAGCGCACGCACGGCTGGATCACGGCGCTGCAACTCGTCCGGCAGGTCGCGCAGCGTCAGGCGCTCGCGCGCAGCGGCGAGGCTTCGACAGCCCCGCCCGACCTCGTCGAAGTCCTGCGCCAGAGCGAGCGCGACATCTTCGACTACTTCGCCGAAGAGGTCTTCGCCGACGAGACCGAAGAAGTGCAACAGCTTCTCCTTCATGTCTCCCTGCTCGAACGCGTTGAGCCCGACGCATGCAACCGCCTCTACCCGCAGTCCTCCGCGACGCTCGACACGCTCGTGCGCCGCAACGTCTTCATCTCGCTCGCCTCCGACGGGCGCGGCGAGGAGTATCGACTGCACCCGCTCTTCCGAGGCTTCCTGCAACGCCGCTTCCGCGCCGAGCAGGGCAAGACGGCCGTCGGCGCCGAGCACGCGCGCCTCGCGGACTTCTTCCTCGAACGCGAGCAGTGGGAGCAGGCCATGCACCACCTCGTCGCCGCCGAGGACTTCGAACGCGCCGCGCGAACAGTCGCCGAGCGCGGCGGCGCCTGGATCAACGCAGGCGCGCTCTCGTCGCTCGCCTCCTTCGCCAACGCGCTGCCCACACAAGCCCTCGAAGCGCACCCGCGCGCGCTCGCGCACCGCGCAGAGGTCGCGCGACTGCGCGACGAGCACGACCTCGCGCAGTCGCTCTTCAACCGCGCCGCGACCCTCCTGCACGAGCAGGGCGACGCCGAGGGCGAGGCCGAGGCTTTACATTCGCTGGCCACCATCGCGCGGCGGCGCGGCGACTGCGACACGGCCTTCAACTACCTCGACCGCGCCGTCGAGCTGACGGACGAGCGCTCGGTCGTGCGTACGAAGTGCGGCAACACGCGCGGGCTGTGCCTGGTCGGCTTAGGGCAATGGACGGAGGCCGAGCGCGAGTTCCGGCTCGCCCTGCAATCGGCCGAGGAGCGCGGCGACCGTTACTACGCGCAGCTCGTCGCGCACAACCTCGGCATCCCTCCGGGGTTGCGCGGCGACTTCGGCGAGTCGATCCGCTGGATGCGCCGGATGCTGCGCGAGGAGGGCTCGACCGCGCCGCCCGTCCCGCGCGAGGCCGTCGCGCACCTCAACGTCGGGCGCTGCCAGTGGCACCTCGGCGACTTCGAAGGCTGCGAGCGCAACCTCGACCGCGCGTTGGAAATCTGCCAGCTCTTCAACCTTTCGGGGCTGCGCGGCGAAATCTTCGAGTTCTACGGCAACCTCTACCGCGAGCGCGGCGAGCTTCAGCGCGCGCACGAGTTCTACGAGCGCGCCGCCCGCGCCTACGACGAGGCCGGCGTGGACATCACGCGCCAGGAGTTTCTGGAAGAGCGCGCGCTGCTCGCGCTGCAACTCGGCGACCTGACGGAGGCGCGCGCCCTGCTCGACCGTTTGATTGAAGGGCGCGCGGGTGACGAGTTGCTCCTGCACCGCGCCCTGCTCGCGCGCGCGCGCGTGGACGTGGCCGGCGGGCGCTACGAGGAGGCGGCCGAAGACCTGCGCGGCGTGCTCCCGTACATCCGCGCGACCAAGCTCTACTACAGCGAGGCGCAGGCGGCGATGCTCCTCGCCGTCAGCGAGCACGCCCTCAACCACGAGACCGAAGTGCTCCCGCACCTGCGCCGCGCGCTCGACCTCGCCGCGCGCTACGACTACGAGTACTGGTTGCAGCGCTCGGTCGCGCAGTTCCCGCAGGTCTTCTCGGCGCCGGAGGCCGCGGAGCTTCTGCCCACAGACCTGCGCGAACAACTCCCTCAACGTGCGGCCGAGGCGCGCGCCGCGGCGACGGCCGAAAGGCCCGTGCCCGTCGTCGTCCAGCAAGGCCCCGCGGCCGACCTGACCGTCAACATGCTCGGCGCGGTCGAAATCTTTCGCGAGCCCGTGCGCCCGCTCGCGGCCGACGCGTGGGTCACGCGCCGCGCGCGCGACATCCTCTGCTTCATCGCCTCGCGCCGCCACCGCCGCGTCTCGAAGGACACGATCATCGACACCTTCTGGGGCGAGTCGGACTTCGGCTCGGTCGAGAAGAACTTCCACCCGACCATCTCGCACATACGCAAGGCGCTCAACAGCAACCAGCCCTTGAAGCAGAACTTCCTGCTCTACCGCGACAGCGACTATCAGTTGAATCCCGAGTTCTCTTATCGGATCGACACCGAGGAGTTCGACCGGCTCGCCGCCGAAGGCGACGCCGCGCGCCGCGCGCGCGACACCGAAGGGTTCGTCAAGGCTTACGAGGATGCGGCCGCGCTCTACCGCGGCGAGTTCATGCAAGGCTCTTACGACGAGTGGGTCGAGGAGCAGCGCTCCTATTATCGAGAGCAATACCTCCGCATCCTCGAAATCCTCGCGCAGACCGCGCAGAAGTCGGAGGACTGGGCGCGCTCGCTCACACTCGCGCAGCGGATACTTCGCGAAGACCCCTTCCGCGAGGACGTGCACTGCCACCTTATGCGCGCGCACGCCGCGCAGGGGAACCGCGTCGCCGTCCGCGAGCAGTACGAGACGCTACGCAAGCTGCTGCGCAAAGAACTGGGCGTCGAGCCCGCGGCCGAGACGCAGAGAGTTTATAAGGAGCTGCTTAAGTAACGCGGGAGTTGCCAAAAAAGGCGCGGTAACGAAGGGAGCAGTAATTTACAAGAAAACCGTAACAATTGAATTAAGAGGACGATGTACAAACTAAAGGTCAGTTTTTGGCGCGCAAACCTTGCTGGAAGTACCTGCTCCCGACGCGGGCTCTGCCTGAAGTCGCGGGCCGGAAACAGTCGAAGCCCCAAAGCCCCGAAGATGTCCCGAATCCCGACTTGGAAAAGTCTCCGTCGCGCCGTCGCGCTGGCGCTTGTCGTCGCCGTGTGCTCGACGGGCGCGAGCGCGGGCATCGTCATCCACGGCACGCAGGGGCTCTCGCTGACGGGCGCCGACGGCATCTACTACGACAATGTCTCCGGCCTCTCGCTGACCGGCGCCGACGCACTCACCTACAAAGTCAACGGCATCTACATCACCTCGCAGACCAACGGCCTCAGCTTGACGGGCGCGGACACCGCCCCCGTCGCCACCATCGACGGCGTCAGCTACACGGGCGCGAACAGCTACGTCGCGACGCACGCCGACGGCCTTTCGCTGACGGGCGCGGACGGGCTTTCACTGACGGGCGCCGACGGCCTTTCGTTGACTGGCGCCGACGGCACGACGTGGCAAGTCTCCTCTGTCCTCTTCCGACAGCCGCAGGGCTTGAGCCTGACGGGGGCGGACGGCCTTTCGCTGACCGGCGCCGACGGGTTGTCATTGACCGGCGCGGACGGCCTGTCGTTGACCGGCGCGGACGGCCTGATGACGGGAGCCGTGCATGCGGCGCACGTCGATTCCGCGGCGCAGGTCGTCGCGACGCGTCTGGACGGGACGATCTTCTACGCGCCCGTCAACGGCCTTTCGCTGACCGGCGCCGACGGGCTCTCGCTGACGGGCGCGGACAACGTCCGCGCGTGGGGCGTGTCGGGCTTTTCGCAGACCGGGGCGGACGCGCTCGCCGCCGGCGGCGTGCAGAGCCCTGTGGGCGACTCGGGGCTGATGAGCTTCGACCCGGAGCTGGCGAAGAAGCTCGACGCGATGACCGACGACAGCAACGTCAACGCGGCGGTCGTCTACCATCACCCCGTCACGGACTCCGACATCGCCACGCTCAAGGCGCTCGGCGTCCGCGGCGGCACGCGCTTCGTCGCGCTCCCCGTCGTCGTCATCACGGCGTCCAAAGAACAAATCTTCGAGATCAGCAAGCTCTCCGCCGTGCGCCACATCACAGATGACCGCACGCTCCAATGGAACGCCGACAACAGCCGCACGCAGACGGGGCTCGCGCGCATGCGCCAGGACTCAGACCTCCAGCGCTTCCGCGGCACGGGCACGCTTCAGGGCAACGGCGTCGTCGTCGCCGTCATCGACACCGGGCTCGACTCGACACACCCGGACATCTCGAAGAACGTCCTGCGCAACGTCAAGCTCGCCGACGCCCAGGGCGCGAACCTTCTTGAGTTCCTGCCGCCCTTCAACGTCGAGAAGCTGCCCGACACGGATCAGTTGAGCGGTCACGGCACCTTCGTCGGCGGCGTCATCGCGGGCAGCGGCGCAAGCTCCGGCGGCAAGTACGCGGGCTACGCGCCGAAGGCGAAACTCGTCGGTCTCTCGGCCGGCGACTACTCGCTCTTCAACGTGCTCGCGGGCTTCGACTACATCCTTTCACACACGGAGTTGGGCGTCCGCGTCGTCAACTGTAGCTTCTCGGCCAACACCACGTACGACGAGAACGATCCGGTCAACGTCGCGACGCGGATGCTCTACGAGCGCGGCGTCAACGTCGTCTTCTCGGCGGGCAACGCCGGGCCGGGCATGCACACGCTCAACCCTTACGCGGCGGCGCCGTGGGTCATCTCGGTCGGCGCGCTGGACGAGCGCGGGCGCCTCGCGAACTACTCGGCGCGCGGCGACTTCGGCAGCCGCGCCTTCCGTCCCACTCTATCCGCGCCGGGGACGAACATCGTCTCTTTGCGCGCCTCGGGGACGAACCTGACGGGGACGAACGGACTCCCGACCGACGCGCAGAGTCTTTCGGTAAACGAGCTTCCGTACTACACGACGGCTTCGGGCACTTCGTTCAGCGCGCCCGCGGTGGCGGGCACCATCGCCCTGATGCTCGACGCAGACCCGACCTTAAGCCCCGCGCGCATCCGCGACATACTTCAGCGCACGGCGACGCCGATGCCGCCCTACTACCAGCACGAGGTCGGCGCGGGCGCTTTGAACACACACGCCGCGGCCTTGCAGTCTGCTTTCCCCGGGCGACAGATCGGTATGTTCCGCGCGGTGATGAACCGCGGTCAGGTGCGCTTCGTCAAAGACCCCGTGCAATCTTTCAACGGCACGGTCAACCCGGGCGGCGCGGTCGAGGTTAATTTGAAAGTTCCGGCCGACGTAGTCTACGCCGCGACCGACGTGGCGTGGGGGCCGATGATTTCGACGAACGACCTCGGGCTTATCACGCTCAACCCTTGGGGGCAGATCGCGGGGCAGTCGAACTACCTGAACCTGCCCGGCCTGACGGGTAAGCACGAGCGGACGCTGGTCTCTCTGCCCGCGCAGGGCACCTGGCGCGCACGCGTGACGCACACGCTCGCGGCCTTGGCGACGCCGCAGCAGTTCGACGGCGTCTTCGAGACGGCGCGCGCCGGATGTTATCGACCGTGAAGGCGTCGAGCCCCGCGAGGTCGGCCATCGGCGCGTACTCGGCGCGCGTTGGCGTCG
>CAXTSK010000310.1:0-320 GCA_964246655.1 uncultured Pyrinomonadaceae bacterium | reverse complement strand
GCTCGACGCCTTCACGGTCGATAACATCCGGCGCGCGTTGGCGTCGCTGGCGATGTGGCCGTACGCCGACGGGCGCTTCCGCCCCGCGGCGTCCGTCTCGCGCTCCGAGCTGGCCGGGGCGATGATCGCGGGCGCGCGCATCCCGCAGTACGTGCCGAACACGCCCTCCTTCGTGGACGTGCAGGACACGACGACGATGAACTTCGCCGAGGGCGCGCAGGCGCTCTTCCCCGACGCCGTGCGCGGCGGCACGTTCCGCCCCGACGACCGCGCGACGCGGCTCACGGCGGCCGTCGTGCTCGTGCGCGCCGCGGGGCTGC
>CAXTSK010000309.1:4669-6596 GCA_964246655.1 uncultured Pyrinomonadaceae bacterium | reverse complement strand
GAGTACGCCCGGCGCGACCGACTGGTTGCCGCCGAGCGTACTCGGGTCTTTAATCAAGTTCTGGGCGAGGAAGTTCTCGATCTTCGCCTCGTTCATGGCGACGACGCGCAGCGCCTCGCCAAGGACTTTCTGCCGCTCGTTGACCAGCAGTTGTTTGATCTGGTCGCGCACTCCGGGCATTTCGAGCGTCTGCGGCTGATCCTGAAGGCGCCTGTCCGTCAGCTTCAGGATGATCCAGCGGCCGTCCCCCAGGTGGAAGGGCGAGGTGATGTCGCCGGGCCTCATGGTGCCGAACAGGCTTGAGACCACGTCCTGCGGCAGCCCCGACTGCTTGAGCTTCGCCTCATCCCAGAAGTTGTAGTCGCCGCCGCGCACCAGGCTCGGGTCTTCGCTCCGCTGCCGGGCCACGGTCGCGAAGTCGGCGCCGCCCTTGAGCTGCGCGTAGATGCTGTCGATCTTGGCCTTCGCCTCAAGGTCGCTCTTGGCGTCGTCCGGGTACTGGCCCTGGCTGTCGAACGGGTCGGTGGCGATCATCGACAGCGCCACGCCGCGCGGGCTGATGAACTGCTGCTTGTTGTTGTTGTAGAACGAATCGACCTCGCCGTCGCTCACCGTGACGTTGGCGACCGTCTTCTCCAGCAGCTTCTGGATGGCGAGCTGTTTGCGCGCGACCTCGCGCAGCTCTTGCTCGGTCTGGCCGTTGTCCTTGAGCATCTTCTGATACTCTTCCTCGGTCAGGTTGTTCTGGCGCTTCTGCCCGCTGATGGCCTGCGTCACCTCGTCGTCCGTCGGGAGGAGTTTCTCCTTCTCGGCGCGCTGGAAGAGGACTTCCTGCTGGATCAGGCTGTTGAGCGCCTGAAGCCGCGCCGTCGCCAGTTCGAGCGGCATCATCTTGCCCTGCTGTCCGTTGGTCTGCTGGCTGATGATTTGATCGACCTTGCCGAGCGTGATCTCCTTACCGTTGACCGTGGCGGCCACGTCCTTGGCGCCGCCGCGCGCCTCGCCGCTGCCCCCGCAGGCGGCCAGGGCGGCGGAGGCCGTGATGATGGCGAGGGTTGCGATCTGTCTGAAGACTCTGTGCACTGTGTCTGAAGCTCCTTAAACTTACTCTTCCGTAAGATGCTGTCCGGACGCGCCCGGCCGTTGTCAACTTGACGCTCGGCGAAGCCGTTTGCTATAAATTTCCGTTTCCGACGTGCGCCGCCGTCTTGACCGTGGGGCCAGAGACGAACCGGCACGCGCCTTTTTAATGTCCGGAGGTTTTCAAAGTAATGGCTAAACGATGCGAAGTCTGCGGCAAGGGGCCGCAATTCGGGAACAACGTCTCGCACGCGAACAACCGCACGCGCCGCCGCTTCGATCCCAACCTACAGTCCATCCGCGTCCAGCGCCCGCAGGGCGGCAACGTGCGGAAGAAGGTCTGCACGTCCTGCATCAAGGCGGGCAAGGTCGCCAAGGCGGCCTGAGTTAAAACCCACAACTTTTCAAAAGCGGCGGGCACTTCCCCCGAGGGCGGCGCCCCCGCTTTTCGTTTGCCCGCGCGGGGACGAAAGCCGTTTTGACCTACTCGCCCGCGAGCGCGATCACGTCGATCTCGACGCGCGCGTCGCGCGGCAGGCGCGCGGCCTGCACGGTCGAGCGCGCCGGCGGCTCGTCGGTAAAGAAGGTCGCGTACACCTCGTTCATCGCCGCGAAGTCGTTCATGTCGGCCAGGAAGACGGTCGTCTTGACGACGCGCGCGAGGCTCGAACCGGCGGCCTCAAGCACCTTCGAGAGGTTGCGTAGAACCTGCGCGGTCTGCTCGCGGACGCCGCCCTCGACGAACTGCCCCGTCGCCGGGTCGAACCCGACCTGGCCCGACGTGTAGACGAACCCGCCCGCCACGACCGCCTGCGAATAAGGCCCGATCGCTCCCGGCGCCCCCTCA
>CAXTSK010000309.1:4353-4656 GCA_964246655.1 uncultured Pyrinomonadaceae bacterium | reverse complement strand
GACGATACGTCTCTCTGTCACGAAAGTCCCTTACCGCAAGACTGCGAACAAATTGCAGATTCTAACAGACCCCTTCCCCGGACGGCAAACGTAGAAAAAGCCGGCGGCTGTATGCCGACAGCTTCCTTCACACCGCGCCGTGGATGCGCTCCACGTCGAGGACGCCGGGAACTTTGCGGATGGAGGACATGACCTTGTCGAGGTGTTTGAGGTCGAAGACTTCGACGGTGACCTCGATGCGGCCGCCGGGGGGGGGGGCGCCCCCGGGCGTGGGGGGGGGGGGGGTGGGGTTGGTGTTCGTTA
>CAXTSK010000309.1:0-4343 GCA_964246655.1 uncultured Pyrinomonadaceae bacterium | reverse complement strand
CCGCGGCGTTCGAGGCGGTGATGTTGGTCTTGATGTCCTTAATGGCGTTCGTCACGTCGGCGATCATGCCCGTCCGGTTCTCGGTGATGGCGAGGAGTCTGACGGCGTAGGCGGCCTCGCCCGCGCCCGCGTCGGCCCACTCGACCTCGACGACGCGCTCGGGGTTGACCATCAACTGCTGGACGTTCGTGCAGCGGCGCGCGTGGACGGCCACGCCTTTGCCGCGCGTGATGTAGCCGACGATCTCCTCGCCGCGGACGGGGTTGCAGCAGCGGGCGCGCGTCACCAGCAGGTCGTCGATGCCGCGCACGACGATGGAGTCCTCGCCGAGGCGTATGAACTTCTTGACGGCCTGCACGCCCGCCGTCAGCTTCCCGCGCAGCGGCGACACCTTGCGCTGCTCAAGCTCGGCGAACTTCTCGGGGCCGATGTACTTGGCGATGACGTTGCGCGCCGCGGTCTTCCCGTAGCCGACGGCCGCCAGCAGGTCGTCCACGCGCCCGTAGCCGTACTCGTTCGCGATGCGCTTCAGGGCACCGTCCGAGTCGGCCAGCACCTTCTTCGCCGAGAGGTTGAAGCGCACGGCCTCCTTCTCGAACAACTTCCGGCCGAGTTCGATTGACTCGGCGCGCTGCTGCTCGGCGACGGCGTGGCGGATACGATTGCGCGCGCGCGAGGTCTTGACGAAGTTGAGCCAGTCGCGCGAGGGCTTCGCGTTGGGCGAGGTCAGAATCTCGACCACGTCGCCGTTCTGGATGACGGTGCGGAGCGGCACCATGCGGCCGCCGATGCGCGCGCCTGAGCAGGTGTCGCCGACCCCGGTGTGGATCATGTAGGCGAAGTCGATGGGCGTGGAGCCGCGCGGGAGCTGGATGACTTTGCCCATCGGCGTGAAGGCGTACACGTCCTTCGGGTAGAGGTCGAGCTTGAGCGACTCAAGAAAGTCGCGCGAGTCCTTGACCTCCTGCGACCACTCGACGAGCGAGCGCAGCCATTGGAACGCCTCGTCGTCGTCGTGCGCGCCGCGCCGGCCCTCCTTGTACTTCCAGTGCGCGGCGACGCCCTCCTCGGCGACGCGGTGCATCTCGTCGGTGCGAATCTGTATCTCGAAGGGCTGGCCCTTGGCGCCCATGACCGACGTGTGGAGCGAGCGGTAGAGGTTGTCGCGCGGCGTGGCGATCCAGTCCTTGAAGCGACCCGGGATCGGCTGCCAGAGCGTGTGGACGACGCCGAGCGCGCCGTAGCAATGGCGCGTCTCGTCGGGCGTGATGATGCGCGCGGCGATGAGGTCGTAGACCTGGTCGAGTTCGATCTTCTGACGCTTGAGCTTCTTCCAGATGGAGAAGAGGCGCTTGACGCGGCCCTCGACCGAGATGAAGGGCACGCCCGCCTCGCGCATCTTCTCCTCGATGCGCTCGGTCACGGACTTGAGGAAAGCCTCGTGCTCGGGGCGGCGGCGCTCCAACTGCTCGGCCAGCTCCTTGTACTCTTCCGGGTGGAGGTGCTTGAAGGCGAGGTCTTCCAGCTCGCTGCGCAGACGCCCCATGCCGAGGCGGTGCGCGATGGGTGCGAAGATGTCTAAGGTCTCCTGCGCGATGCGGCGGCGCTTCTCCGGCTTGAGGTGCTGGAGCGTGCGCATGTTGTGGAGACGGTCGGCCAGCTTGACGAGCACGACGCGCACGTCGTCCACCATCGCCAAAAGCATCTTGCGGACGTTCTCGGCCTGCTGCTCCTCGCGCGACTGGTTGGAGATGTGCGCGAGCTTGGTGAGGCCGTCCACGAGGTGCGCGATCTCCTCGCCGAACGAGCCGCGGATGACCTCGGGCTCGACGAGCGTGTCCTCGACCACGTCGTGCAGGAGCCCCGTGGCGACCGAGACCTCGTCGAGTCGCATGTCGGCGAGGATGTTGGCGACTTCGAGCGGGTGCACGAGGTAGGGCTCGCCCGAGGCGCGCACCTGACCCTTGTGGTGCAGCGCGGAGAAGAAGTAGGCCCGCCGCAGCATCTCCAAATCGGCCTGCGGGTGGTTCCGCCCCACCTTCTCGATGATGTCCTCGATGCGAATCATGGGAAGCTGTTGGCTATTAGCTATTAGCTGTTAGCCTTCGTTTGATGTACGATTGATACTTTTCTTTGCCGGGCCAGTCCCGGCAGAGCTTAAGCTAACAGCTAATAGCCATTATAGAAACAGGTGATGCCCGACGTGAAGTCAGGCATCACCCGAAGAAAGAGGGGTTGGTGTCCGCGCCGCCCCGCGGGGCCGCGCGGCGACTGCGCGCTCGGTCTGCGCGGCTCTAGGTGGCCGGGGGCGTCGGCTTGGCGGCCTCCTCGGCCTCCTTGCGCTTGGTCTCTTCGGCGCTCAGCTTCTTCTGCGTTTCGAGCGCGGCCTCGTACTGCTTGCCGAAGTCATCCTTGGCGGCGTTGTCGCCGCCCATCTCGGCGAGCTTGGCCTTCTCGCGCAGGAGGTTGGCCTTATACGACCAAGCGTTCGCGTTATTCTGGTCGAGCGAGATGGCCTCCTCGGCGAGCTTCAAGCCCTCGGTCGTGCACTGGTTCGCCTTGTCGAAGTCGGCTTGGTTGGCTGGCTTCTTGTAGTGGATGAGAATCTTGTCCGGCTTCTGCTCGGTCGTCTTGTTCTCCTTCTGCTCCGTGATCTCGTAGGAGCAGTTCCACTGCTTGCTCGCCAGGATCGTCAGCGCCTCGGCCTTCGCCTTCGGGGTGGGGCCGCTCTTGGAGCGCTCGGAGAGCAACTGGTTGACCTTGTCGTCGTTCTTCATCTGCCCGTAGAGGAAGACGACGGCCTTATAGGCGTCCTCGTTCGCGGGGTCGCTCTTGAGGATGTCTTGGTAGGCAGCGACCGCCCTCTCGCCGACGGCGAGGTTCTCGGGCGTCTGGACGCCGGGCTTGTACTGCTGCTGGACGGCGCGGGCGACGAAGAGCGGCGCGTTCTTCTGCGAGGGGTCGAGCTCGTAGGCGTTGCGGAACTTCTCCTCCGCGTCGGCGAAGCGCCCGTCCTTGTAGGCGCGCGCGCCCTCGTTGAGCGCGTTCTTGGCGCGCACGCGGTTGACCAGCGTGCACCCGCCCGAGACGGCCACGAGCGCGACGAGCAGGGCCGCGATGCTTGTTCGAGAGAGTTTCATGGGATGATTGCTCCGGGCCATGGTCTGAAGCTCTACCTTGGTGAAGGGGGCTTTTCTCACCGGGGCGGCCACGCGCGAAGACGCCCCCGCCGCGAAGGCCCGCGGAGGGCGGGCGGCGGCGGCAGCGTCCGTGCGTGCCGCTCGTTACTGATCCAGCGCCTCCGTCTGGAGGCCGACCGGGTTCGCACCCGAGCCCTTGACGGTGTCGATGACCTTCACCACGTCGCCGTACTTGAAGGTCTCGGGCGCCTTGATGAAGACCGTCTTCTCGATGCGCTCGTCGGGCGACAGGTCGGCGCGGCCCTGGAGACCTTCCTTCCAGACGCCCTGCTCCTTGCGCGTCTTGAACTCGGTGGAGAGCGCCGAGCCGATGGCGCCCGGGTCGTTGACCGAGCCGTCGGCGATCTTGTTGCCGCCGCGGACCAGCTCGACCCCGAGGTCCTTCTTGATGTTGACGATGAGCGTCAAGGGGCTCTGCTTGGCCGCCGCGTTCAGCTCCTCGCTGCGCTGCGGGACGAGGGTCTTGAAGCGCGCGGGCTTCAGAGGCGTGATGACCATGAAGATGATCAGCAGCACCAGCAGGATGTCGATGAGCGGCGTGACGTTGATGCTCGGCTGTGCCCCGCCACCGCCGCCTGCACTCATACCCATAAATTTTACACTCCTCCGCCTCGGCCGCGCCGCCTCAAATAGCGGGCGCAACCGGTGTTAACTGGCCGGCCTTACGAAGCCGGGGCCGCCGGGGCGGGAGCCCCGCCCTTCCTCTTGTCGGCGACGAGGCCGATCTGGTCGATGCCGGCGTCGCGGATCAGGTTGATCGTCTCGACGACCGCGCCGTAGTTGGCGTTGATGTCGCTGCGCAGGTAGACGATGCGCTCGGTGTCAACCTTGCCGGCCATCTTCTGGTCGATCTCGGTCTTGAGCGCGTCCTTGTCCACCTTCTTCTTGCCGAGGTAGATATCGCCGTTCTCGGTGATGGCGACGACGACCGAGCTCTCCTTGATGATGGCCGGATCCTCGTCCGGGTTGTTCATGTCGCGCGGGAGCGCGACCGAGACGCCCTGCTGGAGGAAAGGCGTGATGACCATGAAGATGATCAGCAGCACCAGCATGATGTCCACCATCGGCGTGACGTTGATGTCGGAGGTGAAGCCGCCGCCCCCTCCGGATGACATGCCCATAGCTTTACTCCCGT
Organism: uncultured Pyrinomonadaceae bacterium; assembly: GCA_964246655.1. Lineage (GTDB taxonomy): Bacteria > Acidobacteriota > Blastocatellia > Pyrinomonadales > Pyrinomonadaceae > QHXN01. The sequence continues at coordinate 8 of CAXTSK010000309.1, read as the reverse complement.
AGCCGCCG
>CAXTSK010000308.1:0-6620 GCA_964246655.1 uncultured Pyrinomonadaceae bacterium | reverse complement strand
TTCCAGGGACGCAGCCCCTCGAACCGGCGGCGCGTCAACGTGACGGTCGGGCGCGACGGACAGGTCTCTGCGCTCTACGACAACGGCTCGCGCGACGAGGGCACGTACGACAACGGGCGCATCCGCTTCAACAACTCGGACGTGTGGGACGTGAGCCGCGTGGACGAGGGCTTCCGCGCCGCCTACGGCACGCGCTCTGAGCTTTTCAGAAACGGCACGGGCGGCGGCTACGGCGACGACGACGATGACGGCGGGCGCGTCCCGCGCTGGGCGCGCGGGACTTTCCGCGGCACGACCGACAGCGGCGAGTCCGAACTCACCATCCGCGCCGACGGCACGGCCACCGCGCGCTCACTCACGAGGAACGTGAGCTTCCAGGGCACCTACTCCAACGGCAGGCTCAGCTTCGAATGGGGCACCTTCGAAGTCGAACGCCTCGGCGACGGCATCCGCACCATCCAGACCAACAACCGCAACAACCGGACAGACTACCGCCGCACGGGCAACTAAGCATTAACCACAGAGACACAGAGGCACGGCTGGTTGAGTAATTCTCTCCAAGCCGTGCCTCTGTGTCTCTGTGGTTAATCTTCTTCAGTCGAGGCTCAGGAAGAGCGTGTCATAGACGCCGCGCTGGCGGAAGCCGCAGATGCGGTAGAAGGAATGTGCGGCCTGATTCTCATCGTTAGCGAGCAGGCAGACTTTGCGCGTGCCGCGCAGGAGCAGGCCGCGCGTGAGCTGCGTCAGGCAGCGGCGCCCGAGCCCCGTGCCCCGCGCCGACGGGTGGACGTAGACGCCTTCGAGGTAGACGACCTCGGGCGTGTGCGCCTGTATCTCAGCCTTGAAGAGCAGCCGCCCGTCCTCCGCCCTCACGACGTAAGTGCGGCCCTGTTCGACGCGGCGCAGGCAGCGCGCGCGGAAGCCCTCGGGGTCAACGTCGAGGGGGTTGACGCCGCTCTCGGCCTCGCAGAGCGCGGCTTGCACGGGGACGACGGCGTCGAGGTCTTCGGCGGCGGCGGGCCTTAAGTCCCCGACCTCGGCCCCGCAATCGACGGCGCGCGTCAGCTCGAAGAGCAGCTCGCGGCAGGCGCGGCGCATCTGCTGCCCCTCGTCCGCGTAGTGCGACCAGAACTCCTCGACCTCCTCGGCCACGCCCATGATCAGGTGCGTGCGCGTCGAGACCTGCGCGGCGAGGGCCAGCTCGCGACGCGCGCGGCGCGTGCGCGCCTCGCACAGCGTGTGGTGGCCGACGAGCGCGACGCCTTCGAGGCGCCCTTCGGAGTTGCGGCAGCCGTAGAACGTGCCGCGGTTGTGCGGGCTCTCGACGCCGTTGTCGCGGATGAGACCCGCCATACAGACCGTGTGGACGGGGCGCTCGGCGAGGAAGGCGAGCACTTCCTCGCGCTCGGCCTCCGCCAGCTCCCGCGTCGTGAGCGGCAGCCCCGCCTCCGGGAGGAACTGGCTGCCCGCCATCACGTCGTTCATCAAGATTGCGACTGACATGTGACCTCCGGCCCGCCTTAGTAGTTCAGGTTGATGACGCCGCCGTCCTTGACCACGGCCATCGAGGCCGTCGGGTCGCCGTAGAGCAGCGCCGTCATTGCTCTCGTGCTGTCGCCCATGATCACGGAGTCGCCGAGCATCGCGCCGTCGCTCATGATGGTGCCGTCGCCCATGACGGCGCCGTCGCTCAGCATCACGCCGTCGCTCAGCATCGAGCCCGCCGCGCTGAAGTGGACGCCGTCGCTCATGATCGTGCCCTTGCTCGTCAATATCTGGTCGGCCATGATCACGCCGCTCGACCACGTGGCGCGGTCGGCGAGCAGCGACCCCGAGGAGAACGTGATGCCGTCGCTCATCAGCGTGCCGAGCCCGTAGACCTTCTGGTAGAGCGCGAGCCCGTAGCCGGTGGCGAAGGTGTGGCCGACGATGACGCCGCCCGACCACGGGAAGGCGTAACCGGCGATGGTCGTGTAGGACGCGGGCGGCATCTTGGCGAAGACGGGCGTGCCGACGGCCGTCGCCGCCGACAAATCCGGGCGGACGAGCTTGGCGAGCGTCACCGCGCCCGCGACGTTCAACTGCCCCGCCCCCTGCTCGAACGAGTTGAAGCCGCGGAGCTGCTGCGCCGTGTACATCAAGAGCGCCTTGATCATGTTCGGCGTGAGCTTCGGGTTGACCTGGAGCAGCAGCGCCGCCGAGCCTGCGACGACGGGCGTCGCCATCGAGGTGCCGCTCAGAGACATCATCTCGGAGTCGGGCGCCGCGCTGACGTGGCTCGCGAGCGAGGGCGTCAGCCGGACGAGGAGGTTGCTCGCCGACTCGGCCGAGACGAGCTTGTTGCCCGGCGCGACGAGGTCGGGCTTGATCAGGTTGTCGTAGTGGCGTACGCCCGCGGCGTCAACGTAGGAGCCGCGGGTCGGCCCACGCGAGCTGTAGGTGGCGACGCCGTCGTCGGCGCGCGTGTCGGTGCCGAACGTGTTCGCGGCGCCGACCGTCAGCGCCGAGGGCTCGTGCCCCGGCGAGTGAATCTGCCCGTAGATTTTCCGGCCGAGGGCGTCCTTGCCGTCGTTGCCCGCGGCGGCCACGACCACGACGCCCGCGTCAACCAGCTTGCGCACGGCGCGGCAGACCGGGTCGTTGCGATAAGAGTCGGCGGCCGAGGCCCCGAGGCTGACGTTGACGACGCGGACGTTGTAGTAGGTGCGATTGGCGAGCAGCCAGTTGAGCGCGGCCAGCAGCACCGAGACCTTGCCCGTGCCCTGCTTGTCGAGCACGCGCAGGTTGACGATGTTGGCGTCGGGCGCCACGCCTTCGTAGGCGCCGGCCGCAATCTGGCCGTTGCCCGCGGCGAGCCCCGCGACGTGCGTGCCGTGCCCGTAAGGGTCGTCCGTGCGACCCTCGCCCGTGAAGTCCTTGCTGAGGACGACGCGCGACTTGCCGTCGCGGCCGAGGAACATGCGGTGCGCGGCGTAGATGCCCGAGTCGAGGACGGCGATGCCGATGCTCTTGCCGTCGAGCTTACGCACGGTGACGACGCCGGTCGAGGAGACCACCTCGTCGTTCTCCACCTCCTCCTTGCCGGTCGTCTTCGAGACGTGGCCGCCGAGCGCGCCGACCTCGCGGTCGAGCGAGAGGTGCGAGACGCCGCGCAGCTCCGCCAGCCGCTCGACCGAGCCCGCGGGCACCTCGACGAGTTGCGCGCCCAGCCCCGAATAGCTCGCGCCAACGCGCGCGCCGCTCGCCTTCAGGAACTCGCGCACCGTCTCGTCCTTCAGGTCTTCGCCCTGGAGGATGACGGGCACGCGCCCCGAGGCGTCCGCGCCGCCCAAAGCCGCGCGCAGGTCGGGCGAAATCTTGTCGCCGACGAAGCCCGAGGCGTCGGCCCGCGCATCCACGTCCGAGTCCTCTTCTTCGTCCGCCTGCGCGCTCTCAAGCCGGTCGAGGTAGACCTCCTGGAAGCGCGCCTTGAAGCGCTCGTCCTGCGCGAGCCTCAGCTCGAAGGCCGCGGGCGTGATCGTGCCCAACAGCCGCAGCGAGCCGCGCCCGACCGCGCGAGCGAGTGAGTCGAGCGCCGCACGCGCCTGCCCATCCTCGCGCGCCGAGAGGAGCCCGTCGAGGTTTTCGAGGAAGAGGACGGCGCGGCCGTCGGGCCGTCCGGCCTCGCCGAGCAACGCGTCGAACTTCCGAGCGAACTCCGCGCCGCCTGACTCCGAAAGGAGCCGCCCCGCGTCGAGCCTGAATATTCTCTTGCCGCGCAGCGGAGCGGGCACGTCGCCCGTGGCGACGCGGCGCGCGAGCGACTCGACGAGCGCGCCGCCCGCGGCGAGGTCTTCGGTGACGAGCAAAGGGTTGTTGCGGCCGCCGTCGCGCGCCAGAGCGCGCATGACGGCACGCACGCCCGCGGCGTCAGCCTCGGGCAACCCCTCGGCGCGGTGCGGCGCGCGGGTTAACTCCTGCGCGTAGGTCGAAAGAGCCTCGAACCCATCCCCCGAATCCTTCGCGCGCGTCTGCGCGCCGGCCGGCACGAGCGCCGCCTGCGAGAGCAGTAAAGCGAAGAGGGCAAGGCCGGCTAAGCACGGTGAGCGTTTCATCTTTAACTGAGTCTCCCCTAGAATTCGTGACCATTCAGGCTTCATCTCCGCACGTCGTCTCCCGCCACGATTCAAAAAGCATTCCACGGGACGAAGTCGCGGATTTCTTAGGAAACTCACACGCCCGCGGAGACTTCTGCCGGGTGCTCAGGTCAGACTGGCAGACGCGCTCTCGCAATCTGACTTGCTTGACCGATTTGTTGGGGCGGGACGTTGGAAAGTTCGGGCGATTGAGACTTTCTTTGAGTCGTTAGGCAGAAGAAGTTTTACATTCCTCCGTTGGTGCGAGCCGCTACCCCCAAAGCCCTTAAGGGACTTGGGGGTTCGCCCGTTTCAGGGGAGGAAAGTTAAACGAGGTTGGCCGCGGGAGGGAGCGATTCTCGATGAGCACCTTTTCGAAAAGCCTTCTACTATTTCTCTTGAACTGGCTCGACGCGCAGCTCACCATCCTGTGGGTGCGCGGCGGAGTCGCGACCGAGGGTAACGGCCTGATGGCCTACCTGCTCGACCTCGGCAACGCGCCCTTCCTCTGCGCCAAGCTCGTGGTCGGCGGGCTCGTCGCCTACACGCTCTACCGCTTCTCGCACCTCGCCGTCGCGCGGCGCGGCCTCAAATTCGCGCTCGGTCTCTACCTCGCGCTGATGCTCGTCCACGCCGCCACCGGCGCCTCCGCCCTCGGCTGGCACGCGCCCGAAGCGCTCGCCGCCATCATGCATCTGCCCTCGAAGGTCTACGCGCTCATCTCGTAGGTCAGTAGGCAGTATGCAAATGGCAGTAGGCAGTTAGCCGGTTACGAAAATAGTCTAACGAATCGGGGGCGGCGAGCTTGTTCAGACTCGCCGCCCCCGATTTTTTATGACTTGTTCCTTTTACAGTCTTCTTGCCTTCTAACTGCCTACTGCCATCTGCCTACTGCCTACTTTTTCGCCCCATTGGAACTTTTTCGCCACGCCGACCGAACTTGTGATGGTAGTGTGCATGCGCGCGTGTGAACTGCTGCGTGCGGCGCTTCGTAGTAAAATCGTCTCCCGCGTAAGGCAGGCTCGGACTCGGAAGGGGCGCAACGCCGCCCACGCGCGGCGGCATCTTAGTTGCGATACTTGTTCGACAGGTGATTTATGAGACATTCAAGGAACAGAGCCATGTATAACATCTCGGCACGTCAAATCCTCGCCATCGCACTCCTTTCGGCCTTCATGGCGGCGGCCGGCGTCGCCGCCTTCGACACCGGGGGCGGCCGGCTGCACCAGCCGACCGCGGCCTTCAACGGCGGCGAAGAGGCCACCGCCGGCATCGCGGGCGTCGCCGACCCTTCGGTCGCCACCGACGAGCAGAACAACATCGAGGTCTTCCGCGCCATCTCGCCCGGCGTCGTCTCGATCAGCGCGACGCGTCAGCCGCGCAGCTTCTTCGACGCCGGCAGCCGCGGCGGCGGCACCGGCTCCATCATCGACGACCAGGGTCACATCCTGACCAACTTCCACGTCATCGAGGGCGCCGACCAGTTGACCGTCAGCCTCGGCGGCGATAAGACCTACCCGGCACGCGTCGTCGGCCGCGACCCCGACACAGACCTCGCCGTCATACAGGTCACGGGCGTGCGCGAGACTTTGAAGGTCGTGCCGATGGGCGACAGCGACCGCCTCTCGGTCGGCCAGAAGGTCTTAGCCATCGGCAACCCGTTCGGCCTCGACCGCACGCTGACGACCGGCGTCATCTCCGGGTTGCAGCGCCCCATCGAGGCGCGCAACGGCCGCATCATCGAGGGCGCCATCCAGACCGACGCTTCGATCAACCCGGGCAACTCCGGCGGGCCGCTGCTCGACTCGCAGGGGCGCATGATCGGCATCAACTCGCAGATACTCTCGCCCGACGGCGGCGGCTCGGTGGGCGTCGGCTTCGCCGTCCCCGTCAACATCGCCAAGCGCATCCTGCCGCAGCTCATCCGCGAGGGCCGCGTCGTGCGGCCCAAGCTCGGCCTCTACCCGCGCGCCGTCGCCGACCTGCGCGGCATACGGCTGCCGGTTAACGAAGGGCTGCTCATACTTCAACTCGACCCGAACGGCTCGGCCGCGGCGGCGGGCTTGCGCGGGCTCTCCGAGACGGCCGAGGGCGACCTCGTCATCGGCGACATCATCACTTCCATCGACGGCGAGAAGGTCGAGAGCCAGAACGACCTCTACCGCATTCTCGACAAGCACCAGTTCAACGACACCGTCCAGGTCGAGCTCGTCCGCGGCAACGGCGAGCGCACCACCGTCCCCGTCCGCCTGCTCCCCGAGCGACCCCAACGCGGCACCACGCGCCGCGAATAGCGTCTACCGAAAGACGGTTAACCACAGAGACACAGAGGCACGGCTTGAAGAGGATTACTCAACCAGCCGTGCCTCTGTGTCTCTGTGGTTTAACTTCCCCTTGCTATACTTTCCACATGCCCGAGACAGAGCACTTCGTCAACGACGGCACGGGCTGGGAGTGCAAGTGCTGCCGTGCTTCGTCGGACGCGGACGCCGCGCACGGCGACGG
>CAXTSK010000307.1:0-6660 GCA_964246655.1 uncultured Pyrinomonadaceae bacterium | reverse complement strand
CGGCCGGCTGCTTCCTCCTCCTCCCCGTTGTTCCCTACCCCACCCCCATCCCGCCCCCGCCGCGGGGCGGCGCGCACACCTTCCTCGTAGACCTCTGCGCGCCGCTGGCCGGGCGCGGCTGGCGCGCCTCGTTTGTCACGCAGCCCGGGCCGGAGCAGGGCATCGTGAAGAGGCTGCGCGAGGCGGGCGGCGAGATAAAGGATCGTCTCTGGCCCGCGTCGGCGTTGCCCGAGGAGCGCGCCGAGAGGCTCGCGGCGTGGGTCAACGACGTGCGACCCGACGCCTACGTCATCTCGGCCTCGCCCGACGCGGGCTGGCTCGCGCTCCCTTTGCTCGACCCGAACGTCCCGACGCTCTCCATCGCGCACAACGACGTGGGCGCCTTCTACGAGCCCCTGAAGCACTACGGCGAGTTCGTGGACTGCGCCGTCAGCGTGAGCCGGGAGATACAACGTCGGACGATAGAGGAGTGCGGCGTGCCGCCGGAGCGCGCGCGGCGCATACCGTACGGCGTCGATTCTCTCGACGAAGCGGAGGCGCGTGCGCGCGCCAAGTCTTCTTTGGACGGCGGGCCGCTCCGCGTCGGCTACGTCGGCCGCCTCGTGCAGGAGCAGAAGCGCGTGTTGGAGATGGCGCCGCTCGCGTCTGAACTCGCGCGGCGCGGCGTTGACTTCGAGCTGCACGTCGTCGGCGAAGGCTCCGCGCGCGCCGCGCTCGAAGCTGAGTTCGCGCGGCTCGGCGTCGCGGGGCGCGTGAAGTTCCGGGGCTGGCTCCCCTCCGCGGAGGTGAAACGGTGCTTGAAGGAACTCGACGTGTTCCTTCTGATGTCGGACTACGAAGGGCTTTCGGTGGCGCTGCTCGAAGCGATGGGGCACGCGCTGGCGCCGGTCGTCACGGGCATCAGGAGTGGCACGGGCGAAGTGGTCGAAGACGGCCGCAGCGGTTTCGTCGTGCCCGTCGGCGACGTACAGACATTTGCCGAACGGTTAGAACGTCTGGCCGTTGACCGTCCTCTGCTCGCGTCGCTCAGGTCGGGTGCGTGGGAGGCGAGTCGGCCTTACACGGTCGGGCGGATGACGGACGAGTACGTGCGCTGCTTCGGAGAGGTGAGGGAGATCAACGACGCGCGCGGCCCGCGCTCGCAGCGGCGACAGCCCGACTTCCCCGTGATGCCCGCGTGCCGCTCGCCTTACCCTTTCTGGCTGCGGAAGATTAAGCGGCGCGTGCTGGTCGCCGCCGGGCGCGGGCGTTATTAGAATCATCAACACATGAAGCTGAGAGACATAAGCGCACTCGTCTACCGGGGGCTCGTCATGGCGCGCCACCCCGAGGCCGTCGGGCTCCGGCGGCGCGGCATCGACTTCGAACACTACCGCAACCTGCGCCGGCCGTGGCTGCTCGGCGCGGGGATTAAAACCATCCTCGACATCGGCGCGAACACCGGCCAGTTCGCGCGGCTCGCGCACGAGGTCTTCCCCGGCGCGGCCCTCTACTCGTTCGAGCCGCTGCCCGACTGCTTCGAGGCATTGAAGACGGCGCTGCCCGCGGGCTCCGACTTCCACCCCATCAACTGCGCGCTCGGCCGCGAAGAGGGCACGCTCGAATTCCGACGCGCGAAGCACTCGCCCTCGTCATCATTTCTGAAGATGACGAAGCTGCACGAGGAGTCTTTCCCCGAGAGCACGGGCGGGCAGGAGGAGAAACCTTTGAGCGTTGCGGTGCGGACGCTCGACGCGGTGGCGGCGGAACTCCCGCTGCGCGACAACGTCCTCTTGAAGATCGACGTGCAGGGCTACGAGGCGAACGTGCTGGCGGGCGGGGCCGAGACCGTCAGGCGCGCGGTGGCGGTCATCATGGAGACCTCTTTCCGAAGGCTCTACGAGGGGCAGCCGCTCTTCGACGAAATCTACGCGACGATGCGCGGCCTCGGATTCGAGTTCCAGGGGAACATGGAGCAGATGGTCAGCCCCGCCGACGGCCGCGTCGTGCAGGCCGACAGCATCTTCGTCCGGCGTGACGTGTCGTAAGAGAAAATTAACCACAGAGACACAGAGACACAGAGACACGGCTTGAAGAGGATTATTCAACAAGCGGTGTCTCTGTGTCTCTGTGGTTAATTTTTGTGTGAAGACCTCAACCGGTCTGGACGTGTGCGCGTTCCTTCGTCGCCTCGACGATCTCTTGCATGATCTTCCGCATGTCGTAGCCATACTCCCAGTCGGGGTAGTCCTGGCGGAAGCGGCGCACGTCAGAAATCCACCAGATGTGGTCGCCGCTGCGCGCCTCGTCCGAGAGCGTGTAGTTCAGCTCGCGCCCGCACAACTCCTCGGACATGCGGATGGCTTCGAGCATCGAGCAGTTGCTATGGCGCGAGCCGCCCATGTTGTAGACCGCCCCGCCCTCGCGCGGATTTTGGAAGAAGTGCCAGAAGGCGTTGACTAAATCATACGAGTGTATGTTGTCGCGCACCTGCTTGCCCTTGTAGCCGTAGATCGTGTACGGCCGCCCCGTGACGACGCACTTGACGAGGTACGCGAGGAAGCCGTGCAACTCCGCGCCCGAGTGCGCCGGCCCCGTGAGGCAGCCGCCGCGGAACGTCGCCGTCTTCATCCCGAAGTAGCGCCCGTACTCCTGCGCCAGAACGTCGGCCGCCACCTTCGACGCGCCGAAGAGGCTGTGCTTCGACTGGTCGATGGACATCGTCTCGTCGATGCCGTGCTCGGCGAACGGGTGCGCGGGCTCGACCTCCCAGCGGGTCTCTTTTTCAATCAAAGGCAGCGCGTTCGGCGTGTCGCCGTAGACCTTGTTCGTCGAGGTGAAGACGAAGACGGCGTCGGGACAGAACCTACGCGCGGCTTCGAGCATGACGAGCGTGCCGTTGGCGTTGACGGTGAAGTCCGTGAAGGGCTCGCGCGCGGCCCAGTCGTGCGAGGGTTGCGCGGCGGTGTGGACGACGAGCGAGACGCTGCGTCCGAACTTCTCGAAAATCTTCCCGACCGCTTCGGCGTCGCGCACGTCCGTCGCGTGGTGCTCGAAGTGCTTGAGCGCGGTTTGAAGTTGGCGCGTGTTCCAGGCGGTCGAGGCGTCCTCGCCGAAGAAGTAACGGCGCATGTCGTTGTCGATGCCGACGACGTGCAGGCCGCGTGCGTCGAGGAACTTGGCCGTTTCGCTCCCGATGAGCCCCGACGAGCCGGTGACGATGGCGACAGACATTCAGATGAATCCCCCAACTTCTATATAGAAACTATATGGCGACCGGAGAGCATAGCACACGCGTCCGAGCCGATGGCAAACCGCCCGGGCGTTCGGACGGCGCGCGGGCACTGTGCTATATTACGCCGCTTAAACGACGCGGCCGGGAACGTGCCGTCGATTACCTTATGAGCAATACCGAACAAGCGGCGAGGGTCGTCGAGCACCCGCTGGTCTCCATCGTCACGCCCACGTACAACCAGTCGGCCTACCTGCGCGAGACCGTCGAGAGCGTGCTCGGGCAGGACTACCCGCACATCGAGCACATCGTCATCGACGACGGCTCGACCGACGACACGCGGCGCGTGCTCGAAGAGTACACGGGCCGCATCGACTGGGAGAGCCAGCCCAACATGGGGCAGACGCCCACCATCAACAAGGGCTGGCAGCGCTCGAAGGGCGAGATCGTCACGTGGCTCAATTCGGACGATACGCTGACGCCCGGCGCTGTCTCGAAGGCCGTCGAGTATTTGCAACGCAGGCCCGAGGTCGGCGTCGTCTTCGGCGACACGTTGTTTACCGAAGACGACGGGACGCCGCTTGAAAGAAGCAGGCCGCGCGGTGAGTTCGACTACGTCAAGTTCGTCGTCGAGTGCGAGAACCCCATCGCGCAGCCTTCGGCCTTCATCCGCCGCAAGGTCGTGGACGACGTGGGCTTGCTCGACCCGCACTACTACTACTTCATGGACTGGGACTTCTGGTTGCGCGCGGGCGCGAAGCACAAGGTCGAGTACACGCCGGAGCTGTTCTCGACTTACCGCCTGCACCCCGAGTCGAAGACGGTCGCGCAGGCGGCGCGCGCCGCGCCGGAGCTTGAGCGCATGTACCGCAACTACTTCGCGCTCGACTACGTGCCCGCCGACATCCGCGAGCAGAAGGCGCGCGCGTGGGCGAACATGCAATTCACGAGCGGCGGCTACTACATCAAGGGCGGCGACCAGCGCGGGGCGTCGCGCGCGGCGTGGCGGGCCTTGCGCGAGTATCCGGCGACGCTCTTCGACTCCGGCATGCTGCACAAGTTCCTCTACTGCCTGTCCGGCGAGCGCCGCGCCTACCGCGAGGGGCGCGAGCTTTACCGCCGCACACGCGCCGCCTTCCAGAGGTAATCAGGAAGTAAGAATCAGCCACAGAGCCGCAGAGGTCAAAGACAATTTCAAATTTGAAATTTGAAATTTCAAATCCTTCCTTACAAATCTCCCTGGTCGTCCCCGTCCGCAACGAGGAGGAGTCGCTCGCGCGTCTCGTCTCGTCCATCCGCGCGCAGACGCGACAGCCCGACGAGGTCATCCTCGTGGACGGCGGCTCGACCGACCGCACGGTCGCGCTCGCGCGCGAACTGGCTGCGGGGGATGACAGGTTCAGAATTGTTGAGGCGGGTCAGGCTTCGCCCGGCCGGGGCCGCAACGTTGGGGCGGGCGAGGCGCGTTACCCCTGGCTCGCCTTCACGGACGCGGGGATAGGGCTCGACCCGGAGTGGCTGGAGCGTCTGGCCGAGAAGGTTTTGGAGGAGCCGGGGACGGAGGTCGTCTACGGCAACTTCGACCCCGTCACGCGCACCTTCTTCGAGCGCTGCGCGGCCATCGCCTACGTCTCGCCGAAGTCGCCGCACGGCGCGGGCGGCGCGTTGACGCGGGGCCGCTTCATCGCTTCGTCGCTGATGCGGTGCGAGGTGTGGCGGCGCGCGGGCGGCTTCCCCGACATGCGCGCGGCCGAAGACCTCATCTTCATGGAGCGCGTCGAGGCGCAGGGGGCGCGGACGCTCTGGGCGCCGCGCGCGAACGTTCGCTGGCAGTTGCAGCCCAACCTCGCGCGCACGTTCCGACGTTTCGCGCTCTACTCGAAGCACAACGTCTGGGCCGGGCGCCAGCGCTTCTGGCACTACGGCATCGCGCGGCAGTACGCGCTCGCGCTCCCCTTCGTCGTGCTCGCCGTCGTCCACAGCGCGTGGTGGCTCGTCGTGCCCGCGCTCGGACTGGCCGCGCGCGCGGCCAGGAGCGTGTGGCGCCACCGCGAGGGGCGCGGTCTCGTCTGGGCGCTCAACCCCTTGCAGTTCGCGTGCGTCGTGCTGGTGCTCTTGACGGTCGATCTGGCGACGTTCGTCGGGTGGGCACAGGCGCTCCTGACGCGGCCCGCGGGCGCCGCGGCCGAGCGCGGCACCGTCGCTTGACGCACGCTTTCGCTTTGGACATAGTAAGCCCGCCGCCCGTGGGCTCACCGCCGGTAAATTTTTCGAGTTAAGGCAAGCCGAGCAAAGATGAGTAAGACGACCGCGCCCTGCCCATGCCTGTCCGTCGTCATCCCCGCGTACAACGAGGAGGCGACGCTCGCGGACGTGGTGCGCAAGGTGCTCAAGCTGGAACACCTTTTGGAGATCGTCGTCGTTGACGACTGCTCCAACGACCGCACGGGGGCCGTCGCGCGCGCACTGGCCGCGGAGGACGCGCGCGTGCGCGTCGCGCGACACGAGCGGAACCTGGGCAAGACCGAGGCGCTCAAGACCGGCTTCGCACAGACCACGGGCGAGATCGTCATTGTGCAGGACGCCGACCTCGAATACGACCCCGTCGAAATCCCCGAGGTCATCAGGCCGATCCTCCAGGGCCAGGCCGACGTGGTCTACGGCTCGCGCTTCCTCGTCCGGCGCGCGACGCGCGTGCTCTACTTCTATCACTATCTCGCCAACAAGGGGCTGACCTTCTTCTCGAACCTGCTGACCAACATCAACCTGACGGACGTGGAGACCGGCTACAAGGCTTTCCGCGGCGACATCATCCGGCAGATGACCATCACCTCCTCGGGCTTCGGCTTCGAGGTCGAGGTGACGGCGAAGATGTCGAAGCTGCCGTGCGCCGTCTACGAGGTGCCCATCAGCTACTACGGCCGCACCTACGACGAGGGGAAGAAGATCGGGTTCGTGGACGGCCTGGCCGCCGCGTGGTTCATCCTCCGCTTCAACCTCTTCTGCGGCGTCGGGGCGTCTTTCCGAAGGATGCCGGAGTTGGGCGGACGCGCCGTCGCGCAGGCCGAGGCGGCGACGACGACAAAGGCGACCGAGGCCATCGAGGCGTGAGTGCGGGCGTGGTGAAGGGCGGCCGCGACCTTGACCTTGTTTTTTACTCTTGAGTCACGGGATGCCGACGCGAACTCTCTACCTCTGCTACTTCGGACTGCGCGAGCCGCTCGTGCAGACGCAGGTGCTACCCTACCTGCGCAGGCTCGTGGCGGGCGGGGTGGAGGTGCACCTGCTCACCTTCGAGCCGCGCATGCGCGAGAGTTGGACGCGCGCGGAGTCGGAGGGGCAGCGCGCCGCGCTCGCCTCCGAGGGGATCAGGTGGCACGCGCGCGCGTACCACAAGAGCCCGACGCTGCCCGCGACCGCCTACGACATCGCGTCGGGCTCTTGTGGTA
>CAXTSK010000306.1:0-6689 GCA_964246655.1 uncultured Pyrinomonadaceae bacterium | reverse complement strand
CATCATCCCTTTCGAGAACACTTCGAGCAACCGCGAGGCCAACTGGGTCGGCGAGAGCTTCGCCGACCAGCTCTCGGAACTGCTCGGCGCGCACGGCCTGCGCGTCGTCTCCTCGGACGCGCGCGAGCTGACCTACACGCGCCTGCGCCTGCCGCTCACGGTCATCCCCTCGCGCGCCACGGCCATCAAGCTGGCGCAGGAGGCGGGCGCGACGATGGTCGTGCTCGGCAACTACGAGGTCTCGCCGCGCGACGAGAAGACCGTCGCAGAGGTGCGCGGCTCCGCCCGCATCGTCCGCGTCAACGAAGGGCGTATCGCCGGCAAGCAGATGGCGGACGGCCGCTGGGCCACGCACGAGTTCTTCTTCGGCGACGCGCTCATCAACCTGCAATCCGTGCAGGGGAAACTCGCCTACCAGATTCTCTACGAGCAGGACGACAAGCTGCCCTTCTCGCAGAACTTGATCGTCGAGCAGGCGACGAAGGTGCCGCCCAAAGCTTTCGAGGCGTACGTCAAGGGCGCGATGCTCCCGAACGGTAACGCCGACAAGCCCGCTTATCTACAGAACGCGATGCGCGAGTATGAGCGCGCCAACCCGGGCTCGGTCTACAAGCAAGCGGCCTTCGAGTTGGGGCAGCTCTACTACGCGCAGGGCGACGGGAAGAAGGCGGCCGAGCACTTCTCTCTCTTACAACCCGCGGACGCGCACTACGCCGAGGCGGCCTTCTACGCCGCGCTCGCCTACGAGCGCGCGGGCGAGTTGCAAAGCGCTCTGGACGTGTTGCTCCCGCTCTCGACGCGCGCGCCTTTGACGAGCATCTACAACAACGCGGGCGCCATCTCGACGAAGGCGGCTATTGCTGAGAAGAACGCGCCGAAGCGTGAGGCGCTGCTGAAGCAGGCGACCAACTTCCTCAGCCGCGCCGTCGAGAGCGCGCCCGTGGAGTCGGCCGAAGGCCCGACCGTGCGCTACAACTACGCCTACGCCCTCGCGCTCTCGGGCAAGTTCCCGGAGGCGGCCGAGCAGTTAAGCGCGGTCGTCAAGGAGACCCCGCGCCACGCCGAGGCGCTCTTCCTCCTCGCCAAGATGCTTGAGAAGACGGGGCAGGCCGAGGCCGCCGCCGCCAACGACAACGAGGCGCGCAAGCTCCTCGCCTCCTACGGCCGCGCGCAGACCGAATGGGAGCAGTCGCAGACCGTCTCGCTCCTCTCCGTCCATCTGAGCGGCAGCTTCAACCGCGCCGACTACGTCGCTTCGCAGAAGCCGACGCTGACGGACGCTCCGGGCACGAGCGCGCAGGACTTGCTCTCCAAGGCGCGCGAGCTTTACACCGCCGGGCACGACGACGAGGCCCTGATGGAGCTGCGCAACGTCGTCCGCGTCGAGCCGATGAACGCCGAGGCTTACCTCCTGACGGGCCGCATCTACATGCGCCGCGGCGAGCTCGCCCCCGCCATCAGCCAGCTCAAGGCTTCCATCTTCTGGGACACCGAGCACAAGCTCATCGACGCGCACATCCTGCTCGGCCGCATCTTCCTTGAGCGCGGCGACCGCGCGCAGGCGACCGCCTACATGCAGAGCGCCGTCCAGATCGACCCCAACAATCAGGAGGCCATCGCCCTCCAGCGCGAATTACAGGTCGGCATCAAGTAGAAAGAGAAAAGTTAACCACAGAGACACAGCGGCACAGCTAAAGGCATCAAGCTGTGTCTCTGTGTCTCTGTGGTTAACTCCTCATGGCATCGCTCAACGACGTGTAGAAGGATGCGCCTGTTGCTTTTCACACTGCTCGCCGCCTCCGTGCCGGGGCTCGCACTCCTGGCTTACGTCGTTCACTCATCACGACAACAGAAGTATTCGCGCCTGCCTTTGAAGCTCGTCGGCCGTGTCGCGTCGGTCGAACGCGCGCTTGAGCCTGAGGGGTTCGTGTTAATCGAGGGCGAGCTTTGGCGCGCGCGCGTGCGCGGTGAAGCGGCGGTCGCATGCGACGGCTCAAAGGTGCGTGTGGTCGGCGCGAGCGGCTGCGTGTTGGAGGTCGAGCCGCTCGGCTGAGGGCTTTCGAGGTTGAGGAGAAGTGGTTGGCTCGGCTCGGCGGTCTTCCTGAAACGCGGCGCCGGCTTTCCTGGAAACGGCGGGCGCGGCCTCCTTTGTGGCACGCGAACTGCTTTAGAGAATGTCGGCAAGCACGGAGGAAGTTAAACCGTGACCCCGCCGCCATCACTTCTCTGAGCGTGGCCTGCCGCTACGCCAGCCGCCCGCCGAGCGTCCCTACAAATCTCCTACCTATCAAGAACCTGGCCTCCCGGCCGGGTTCTCTCGCTTTTGGGACAATTATTTCCCACGACCGGAATTCGCCACATCTTTCCAACCTTTTAAGCTGTCAACACGCGGCGACAGACTGTCAACCGCGGGCACGCACGCTGTCTCTCTGCGGCAACAGAAGGATGCGCGAGCGCGTCACCTCGACAAAAATTGTCACTCGGGGGGTGACGTTTTACGTCGTTTCGGCCCCCGAGCCCTGACGATTTGCCGCAGCGCTTTACCCATCTCAGAAAAACTTTTCGCACCCCTTTTACACGCGTCCGGCGGAGCCCGAACACTTGTGACGCCCGCGCACGGCTCTGTTAAACTCGCGGCGTGCGGGAGACTGTCTCAACTGATCCGGGCGCGCGGCGGAGCCGGAGACTCACGCGCCTGCGCACGCTCCTGCCGTCGCGCGTGGAAGCGCTCTGCGCCGTCGCCTCCGCGCTCCTTCTAGTCTTCGCCTTCCCCGATTTCGGAGTGTGGCCGCTCGCGTGGGTCGCGCTCGTCCCTCTGCTTTTCAACGTCGCACGAAGGCCGCGCGCGATTCATTCATTTCTCGCCGGGTGGATCGCGGGGACGCTCTTCTTCTACGCGAGCTGTTACTGGCTGACCTACCCGATGATTCATTACGCGGGGATACCCGCGCCGCCGGCCTATCTGCTTCTGCTGCCGCCGGCTGCGGCGGGCGGGTTGTTCCCCGCCCTCGCCGCGCTCGGGCTGTCGCGTCTGTGTGAACGGCTGGGGGCGGCCGCGCTGCTGCTCGCGCCTTTCGTTTGGGTCGCGTGCGAGTGGGCGAGGCTCGGCGTCATCGGGCAGCTCTGGAATGCCGTCGGCTACTCGCAGGCGTTCCAACCCGCGCTCATACAGTCCGCGCGCTTCGGCGGCGTCTACGCCGTGAGTTTCCTCGTCGTGGCCTTCAACGCCGCGGTCGCCTACGCGTTGCTGAAGAGGAGCACACGCGGCGCGCTCGTCTCGGTCGCCGCGGTCGCGTGCGTGGCGCTCGTCGTCTACGGCGCTTCGTTGACGAAAGTGTTAGGGACGGAGCGCGCGCCGTCCGCGCAAGTCGTCGCCGTGCAGCCGAACGTCATTCCAAACTTCGACCGGAGCGAATCCGAATACGAGGCGCTGCGACGCAGACACTTCGAGCTGAGCGACGAGGGCTTGCGCGCGCTCGGCGAGGTTGGTGAAGGGACGCCGCGGGTCGTGGTGTGGCCGGAGTCGCCGATGAACTTCACGCTCGAACGCGACCGGCGCTTCCGCGAGGAGTTGGCGCAGTACGTCGGCAGCCGTCGCGTCTCTTTGCTCTTCAACTCGCTTGAGCCCGCGGCGGGCGGGGGCGGTTACAACGCGGCGGTGCTTGTGAATGAAAGGGGTTTGCTCGCCGCGCAGTATGATAAGATTCGCCTGATGCCGTTCGGCGAGTACGTGCCGCTGCCCCGCTGGCTGCCCGGCGTCGGTGCTTTGGGCGGCGTCGTCGGCGACTTCACGCCGGGCGAGCGCTACACGCTGATCCCTCTGGGGGCTGATGTGCAGAGCCCGAAGGCGGGCGCTTTCATCTGCCTCGAATCGGCGTACCCCGACATCACGCGCCGGCTCACGTTAGAAGGCGCGGACGTGCTCATTGAGATGACGAACGACGCGTACCAGGGCGACACGTCGGTACTCAGGCAGCACCTCTCGAACGCGGTCTTCCGCGCGGTCGAGACCGGGCGCCCGCTCCTGCGCGTCACCAACACGGGCGTCAGCGCGCGCATCGACGAGCGCGGGGTTGTCTCGGACGAGACCGGCAGGTTCGTCGAGGGCGTCCGCACGTGGCCGGTCTCGCGCTCCGCGGGCGACCGCACGTTTTACGTCGAGCACGGCGACGCGTTCGCCGCCGCCTGTTCCCTTCTGAGCCTCGCGTGTGTCGCGCTGACGCTCAGGAGGAAGAAGCTACAGCAGCACTTTTAAGAGAAGATTCGTTGGAGGTTGAATGTCGAGAGCTTTGCAGTTGAGTGACAGCGAAGACCGGGACTTGCGCATGAGGGCCGACGCCCTGCGCACGCGCGTCGAACAGCTCGGGAGGTTTCTTTGATGTAGCTGCGAAACGCGAGGAGTTATCTAAACTCGAAGCGCGCGCGTCGGAGCCGGACTTCTGGAACGACCAGGAGGCCGCGCAGAACGTCTTGCAGCAACGCAGCCGCACCGAGCGCGTGGTGAAAAGGCAGGAGGGTTTCGAGTCGTCGGTGGCCGACGCCGAGGTGCTCTTTGAATTCGCGGCCGAGGACGAGGGGAGCGCGAAGGAGTTGCGCGAGCTGATCGAGCGGCTCGAAACCGACGTGTCTGAGGCCGAGACCGAGATGCTTCTCTCGGGCCAGCACGACGCGCTCAACGCCATCTGCTCGATCCAGTCGGGCGCGGGCGGAACGGACGCGCAGGACTGGGCCGAGATGCTTTTGAAGATGTACCTGAGGTGGGCCGAGAAGCGCGGCTTCAAGGCCGAGGTGCTCGACGTGCAGCCCGGGCAGGAGGCCGGCATCAAGGGCGCGACCTTCCGCGTCGAGGGCGAGTACGCCTACGGCCTCCTCTCGGCCGAGGCCGGCGTCCACCGCCTCGTGCGCATCTCGCCCTTCGGCACGGGCACGCGCGAGACCTCCTTCGCCTCGCTCTTCGTCTCGCCGGAGATTGACGAGAACATCGAGGTCGAGATCAACGAGAAGGATTTGCGGGTTGACACCTACCGCTCGACGGGCGCGGGCGGCCAGCACATCAACACGACCGACTCGGCCGTGCGCATCACGCACCTGCCGACGAACATCGTCGTCGCGTGCCAGAACCAGCGCTCGCAGCACCAGAACCGCGCGGTGGCGATGCAGGTCTTGCGCTCAAGGCTCTACGAGCTTGAGCTTGAGAAGCGCCGGGCCGAGATGGCCTCGCTCGAAGCGAACAAGGCGGACATCTCCTTCGGCTCGCAGATACGCAACTACGTGCTCGCGCCCTACCGCATGGTCAAGGACGCGCGCACCAAGGTCGAGCGCGGCGACGTGGACGCCGTGCTCAACGGCGACATCGACGACTTCATCAAGGCTTTCCTGCTCGCGCGCCGCGCGGCCTGAGGCGCACGGACGCGGGGGACTGACGCCACATCGTTCGGGTCAAGCTTAAGGAGCGGCGTATGAAAACTCTTGCCATGCGTCTCGCGGTCGCGCTCACGACGTTCGTCATCGGCGTCTGGCTGACGACGTTGATGTTCAGCCGCCCGACTACGACCCTCGTGGCCGTCGGAGAAGCGCCGAAGTACGAACTCGTCGAAATCCACTCCGACTGCGGGGCGGGCGGCGGCTCCCGCGGGAAGCGGGAAGAGACGCCTGAGGAGAAGGCCGTGCGTCTGGCCGAGGAGTTCGTCGCCCGCAACGGCTACACCGACCTGCCGCCCGACAGAGACAACCTTTCCTACGAGAGCATCGAGTGGGAGTCGAACCTCGACGAGATGCTGAAGCAAAGGCACGACACGCTCGAACGCAAAGCCTACGGGATTTACTATAGCGGCAGGATGGGGCAGAACGGTTGGACGGTCGTCTTCAGGCCCACGCTTTACAGGTGCGGCAACGCGTTGTTAGAGGCGAAGCGGACGGGGATGTGGGGACGCGCCGTGACGATGGACGAGAACTTCGAGAACCTGCGCGTAGAGCACAAGGACTTCACCCTGACAAACGTTCACAAGAGATTCTGAGCTGCGGTCACCCCCCGTCCGCTCGGAGAAGCTATGGCAACTGCACAGATCGAAGCGCGTTTGAAGGCGGGCGGCGGCAACTCGCAGCCGCGCAACACGCGGCGCAACGAGATCGTCGCCATCGCGCTGTTCGCGCTGAGCGCGCTGATGACGCTCTGCCTCGTCTCGTACAGCCCGAACGACTCTTCGTGGGTCGCGGCGGGCGCATCGGGTGCGCGCAACTGGACGGGGCGCGTCGGGGCGAACGTCGCCGCGGCGCTCTTCCAGTCGTTCGGACTGGCCGCCGCGCTCCTGCCGCTGCTCTTAGTCGCCGCCGCGTGGCGGGCTTATCCAACGCGGCGGATTAACGCGCAGCAGTCGCCCGTAGTAGGGCTCGCGGCGCTCACGCTCGCCGCGTCGTCTCTGCTCGCGCTCTACGTCTCGGAGCCGCTCTTTGACCGCAGCTTCAACGCGGGCGGCTTCGTCGGCGTGCTCTTCGCCGAGAGCCTGAAGGGCGTGCTCAACACCGTGGGCGCGACCGTCATGCTCGCGGCCGCCGCCGCCGTCGGGCTCCTGCTCGCCACCAACTTCTCCTTCGTCTCCGCCTACGAACGCACCGCCGCGGCGGTCATGAACCCTTCGGGAACTATCCGCAAGTCCTTCGAACGCTTCCAGGCGTGGCGCGCGGAAAGA
>CAXTSK010000305.1:0-6692 GCA_964246655.1 uncultured Pyrinomonadaceae bacterium | reverse complement strand
CGCAGGCCTCGGCCAACCAGCGCGCGGGACGCTGCGGGCGGGTCGCGCCGGGCACGCCCGTCAGGAAGACCCGCACGAGGTCGTTGCGCCCGCTGGTCGGGGCGTCGAGGACGGGCGGGTAGAGCAGGTTGATGAGCTTCACGGGCTCGACGGGCCGCGAGGCCGTGCCGCGGACGAAGTCGATGCGGTTAACATCTGTCGCCGGGAGTTGCGCGTTGTAGAGGTCTTTGTCGTTCTCGGAGACGGTGGGCGACGTGCCCTGCGGAATTAACAGCTCGTTGAAGAGCGGGTTGGCGAGACGCGAGATTTGAACGCAGGTCGCGTCGGCGGTCGGGATGCCCTGCCCGTTGGCGCAGTTACCGGTCTGCGTCTGCGTGCCGTTCGTGTTGAGCACGCGGGTCGAGGGACGGCTGGCCGTCGCGTAGACGCCGATGATCGCGTTCGGGTCGGTCGGCCCCGTCGGGAGCGCGCCCGTCGCGGTTATGAGGCTCGTCGGGAGCTGGATGGCGATGGAGTGGACGTTGTAGCCCGCCAGTCCGTCCACGCCGTTCGAGGCCGGCAGCGGCGCGAGGTGCGCCGGGTTGAACGGGCGCAGGCCCACCAGGTCGAAGGCGGAGCTGATGTCGATGTAGAACGGCTCGTCGCGCTGCCCCGCAAAGAGCTTGATGTCGCCCGCGCCGGTCGGGACGGTGCTGATCGAAGGCTGGGCGAGATTCGTCTCGTAGTTCGGCGTCGAGCGCGGCCCGATGTTGACGGGCGGCGTCGGCAAATTCGTGCCGAGGTTGAAGGTGGTGAACGTCGGGTTGTTCGGATCGCCCTGCCGGATGCGTGCCGTTACACTCATGAACTGCTTGACGTTCCAGTCCGGGTCGGACAGGTTGTCGATGGTGTTCGTGTTGTAGAGGAACGTGTCGCCGTTGCCGACGACGGTGTTGAATCGGAATTCGAGGACGAGGTCAACGCGTGCGTCACCGTTGTTGTCGAATCTGATCTGGTAGAGCACGTTGTCATCGAACCTGTAGTAGTTCGGGCCGCCGCCCGGTTCCTCGAACGGGATGTAGTTGGCGATGACGGTGACGGTGTTGGCGCGGTCAGGGCTGACGAACGCGTAAACGTCCGTGTTGTCCGCGTACTGGTCGAGCGCGATGAGCGGCGCCTCGCGGTGGCTCGACGCCCTAGCGACGGGCAACAGCCCCGGGACGGCGCCGAGCGCTGCGGCCAGAACGCCCAGCGCGGTGACGAGTGATAGTTGCCTAACGTATCTTCGCATGGCTTGCTTCTTCCCCCTGTTAATGGCCCGGGTGATCCGACGCGCGCGAAGGCCGGGAGCCCTTAAATCCACGCCGCGCGGTTATCCTGGTTCAAGGCGCGAAGCCCGCGCCTGTTCGGAGAGGGGTGGACTTCGCCGGGCGTTGATTTGCTACCGGCGAAAGTCTTAACCCGCAACCTGTCTGTGGTTGGGTGAGGTACGGATGTCGCCGCGGACTCGGATTGCACCGTCGTCTGCTGAACACTGCCCCCCCTTGTTAACACGCGCCCGCCGGCCGCGCGGGGCGGATGCGCCTCGCCGGAGCCATGACGGACAGAAAACTCGTGGGGGAAGAGCGAATTGATAATTGGGAACGAGGTCATTTTAACGGCGTGACGATGCCTGTACCTGTAAGTAAAGTCTGTAGGCGTGTCGGGAAAATCCCTACACAGTATGCGCGTAGCAGTACAGCGGGCCGACGCTCGCAGTTACAGGGCAGATGTTTCGTGTGTGTCCGGATGCTGACGGGTGTCATTCCTCTTGGAGCAAGCCCTGGCGCAGGGCGTAGCGGACGATGTCTGTGCGACTGCGGAGATTGAGTTTTTCCATTAGGCGGAGTTTGTACGTGTCCACCGTCTTGGCGCTGATGTTGAGCTTCCAGCCGATCTCCTTGTTGCTGTAGCCCCATGCGATGAGGCGCACGACTTGAGATTCGCGCTCGCTCAACTCGACGGCCGGGGCGTGCCCCGCGGCCGTACCCTCGTTGAAGTAGCTGCTGACGAGGCTGCCGGCCAGCGTCGGATCGACATAGGAGCCGCCCGCGGCCACCGTGCGGATGGCGCGTACCAGCTCGTCACTCACCGCCCGCTTGAGGACGTAGCCCGAGGCGCCCGCGTCCAACATCTGGCGCAGGTAGCTCTTGTCCTCGTAGACGGTGAGCGCCAGCACCCTGACCTGCGGGCAGTCGCGCCTCATGAGTTCGGTCGCCTCCGCCCCGCTCATGTCCGGCATGGACACGTCCATCACCAACACGTCGGGGACGACCTCGCACGCCGCGCGCCACGCCGCGCCGCCGTTCTCGGCCTCGCCGACGACGTGCATGTCGGGCTGGGCGTTGACGAGCGACTTCAGCCCCTCGCGGACGACCATGTGGTCGTCGGCCAGAAAGACGCGAAGCTTATCCACGCACGTCCACCCCTTCCCCGCCGCACGCGCCGTAGGGTATACGCACGAAGAGGGTCGTGCCTGCGCCGGGCGACGACTCGACGTTGATCGCCCCGCCGAGCAGCGCCGCGCGCTCGCGCATCCCGAGCAGGCCGAGCCGGCGCGCCCCCGGCGTCATCGCCGTCTCAACGTCGAACCCGCCGCCGTTGTCCTCGACGACCATGAAGACGTGGTCGCCGCGACGCTCAAGGATGAAACTCACGCGGTCGGCCCCCGAGTGCTTGGCTACGTTCGTCAGCGCCTCCTGCGCGATGCGGTAGACGGCCGTCTCGTGCGTGAGCGGCAGGCGGCCGCCGCCGAAGCCCGCGCTGTGGAAGTCCACCGGCACGCGCGCGCGCTCCGCCCACTCCTCGACGTAGTTGTAGAGCGCCGACTCAAGCCCCAGGTCGTCGAGCGCCGGCGGGCGCAGGCCCCACGCGAGCGTGTGCACCTCGCGCGAAAGCTCGTCGGTCATCTCTTCCAGTTGCCGCAGGGTGTCGAGGGCCGCGCGGCGCCCGTAGGATTCGACGCCCAGCGTCTTCAGGCCCATCATGAGCGCGGCGAGCTGCTGCCCCATCCGGTCGTGCAGCTCGCGCGAGATGCGGCGGCGCTCCTCCTCCTGCGCCGTCACGAGACGCCCCAGCAGGTCGCGGCGCGCCTCTTCCGCCCGGCGGCGTTCGGCGGCCTCGTCCTTCAACGTCTCGTTGGCATGCGCGAGCTGGGCGGTGCGCTCCACGACGCGCCGCTCCAACTCGTCGTAAGCCTTGCGTAACTCCTCCTCGGCGCGCTTGCGCTTGCTGATGTCGCGGACAATGGACTGAAGCACCCCTTCGCGTATCATCCGGCCGCTAAGCTCCACGGATAGGGGCGTGCCGTCCTTGCGGAGCAGGCGGCGCTCGCTCAGGAGCGTCTGCCCGGCCCGCAACGCGTCGAAGCGGATGGGGGCGGCAGACAACTCTTCGGGCGCGACGAGGTCGCGCACGTTGAGGCGCAGCAGTTCCGCGCGCGTATAGCCGAGCATCTCGCAGAACTTCGAGTTGATGTCGAGGATGTTCCCGTCCGGGTCGTACGTGTGGATGCCGTCGGACGCGTGCTCCAGAAGCAGCCGGTACTCACTTTCGCGCTCGCGCAGCGCGGCCTCCGCCAGCTTCCGCTTCGTGATGTTGGCGTGCGTGACGACGGCGCGGGCCGCCCCGTCGAGCACAAAGCGCGTCACGCGCGCGATGAACCAGCGCCGCTCCGTGGGAGAGTGGCACGGGTATTCGAGCGTGAACTCGGCCCGCGAGCCTCCGAGGACGGCGCGCAGCCCGGCGGCGAAACGCGCGCCGTCCTCCGCACCCTCGCCCGTGGCGTTCGCGCAGGCCGAGAGGTAGTCCCCACCTTCGCCCAGCCCCCGCGTTGAAACGGAGTTCGCTTCGGCGAACTCGCGCCAGGTGCCGTTGACGGCGACGATGCGCCCACGCTCGTCCAGCACCGCGACGTGCTCCGAGAGCGCGTCGAGCGCGGCATAGGCGAGCCGCTCCGAAGCTCCGCGTTCTTGCCCTTTCCTTTCGCGCTCGCCCGCTTGTCTAATCAAGAAAACCCTCTTTACGCTTTCCGTGCATCGGTGGCGTCCAGGTGCGTTCATGAGCCGATGTCCCGCCTGAGACTTCCGCCGCGCAACGCACGTCTCTACGGTGACGCCGCCGCTTTTCAATAACGTCGAAACAGAAAATGAACTTGATTGAAGTCTGAATAGTGTTATAACCGCCGTGAAAAGTAAACTCCCGCCATGATACAGCCTTCGGATAACACGACCGACACGACCGACTTCGTCATACGCCCGCTCGGGGCCGAAGACGCCGCGGCGGTGTCGGGGCTGCTGCGAGCGCAGCCACCCGGGTACGTGCGTTTCTTCTACGCGTTCGGCTTCGGCGAAGAGGAGATAGCGCGCATCCTCGCGGGGCGGAGGAGGGACATCTACTCCGGCATCTTCTGGCGCGGGGAGTTGGCCGCGTTCTTCATGCTGCGCGGGTGGGACGCCGGCTATGAGGTTCCTTCGTTCGGCGTGCTCGTGGACGTGCGGCACCGCGGGCGCGCGTTCATGCGCATCGCGCTCGACGTGTCGAAGCTCATCTGCCGCCTCTCCGGCGCGCCCCGCCTGATGGCTAAGATTCACCCGGACAACGTCTCGCCGCGTGGCGCGCGGCGCCTCGGCCTCGTGCAGACGGGCTTCGAGGCCGAAACCGGGAACGTCATCTATCACATCGACCTGTGAGACGCCGGCCCGACGCCATGAGACTTCTAAAGATCGGGGTCTACTACCCGGCCTATCTCGAACAGTTCTACGCGCGGCGTCCCGGCCTCGCGGCGGAGCCTTACGCCGCGCAACACGCGGCGCTCATCGACGACTGCTTCGGCTCGTCCGACTTCTGGACGCACGCGCTGTCGCAGTTGGGCTACGAGACCTGCGACCTCATCATCAACGCCGAACCGATGCAGAGAGCCTGGGCGGCCGAGCGCGGGCCGGCGTTCGACGAAGCGAACTGGCTCTTTCAAATCACAGAGGCACAGGTGAGGGACTTCCGCCCCGACGTGCTCATCGTCGCCGACTACTCGACCGTGACGGCCGCGTTCCTCCGCCGCCTAAGAGACGCGTGCCCTTCGCTCAAGCTCGTACTCGGGTGGTGCGGCGCGCCCTACGGCGACGCGTCGGTCTTCGCCGAGTGGGACGTGGTGCTCTCGTGCGTGCCCGAGTTGGTCTCCCACTTCCGCGAAGCGGGCCACCGCAGCCGCCACGTCAACCACGCGTTCGAACCGCGCGTGCTCGAACGGCTCGAAGGCGAGACCGCAACGGCCGCGGACTTCGCCTTCATCGGCTCGCTCGTCAAGTTCGAACGTTTTCACCTCGGCCGCGAGAAGCTGCTCTCGCGTCTCGTCAAGGAGACCGGCCTGCAAATCTGGTCGGCGGTGGTGCGGCCGCCCTCTTCGCGCCTGGGGAGTGTCGCGCGATTCCTGCGCGGCGCGTGGCGGTCGCCGCAGACATCCGTTGACGCCCGCATCGCGCGGCGCGCACGACCGCCGCTCTTCGGCCTCGACATGTTCCGGCAACTCCGCGCGAGCCGCGTCGCGCTGAACACACACATCGACATCTCGACGCACAGCGCCTCGAACATGCGTCTCTTCGAGGCCACCGGCGTGGGCGCGTGCCTGCTGACGGACTGGAAGGAGAATCTTGGTGAACTCTTCGAGCCGGACGCGGAGGTCGTCGCCTATCGCGACGCGGAAGAGTGCGTCGAGAAGGTGAAGTATCTGCTCGCGCACGAGTCACGCCGCCGAGACATCGCCGCCGCCGGGCAGCGGCGCACCCTGCGCGACCACTCCTTCGCCTCGCGCGCGGCGGTCATTGACGCCATCATCCGCGAAGAGTTATCAAATGGCTGAGCCGTTCGGCCGCGCCCGTCCGTCGTCCTAATGAAACCGATCATCCGAGTCGAGGGCATCAGCAAAAAGTATCGCCTCGGCGCGCGGCGCGCGGGGCCGACGACCCTGCGCGATGCCCTCGGCGGCGCGCTCCGCTCGCCCCTCTCGGCCCTCCGGCCGCGGGACAAGAGGGCGCCTGACGACGCGACGCTGTGGGCCTTGCGGGACGTGAGCTTCGAGGTCGAGCCGGGCGAGGTCGTCGGCGTCATCGGGCGCAACGGCGCGGGCAAGTCCACGCTGCTGAAGATACTCTCGCGCATCACCGAACCGACGGCCGGGCGTGCGGAGCTTTACGGGCGGGTCAGCAGTCTGCTCGAAGTCGGCACGGGCTTTCACCCGGAGCTTTCGGGCCGCGACAACATCTTCCTCAACGGCGCCATCCTCGGCATGAAGAGGGCCGAGATCGCCCGGCGGTTCGACGAGATAGTCAGCTTCTCGGAGGTCGAGCGCTTCATCGACACGCCCGTCAAGCACTACTCCTCGGGGATGCACACGCGGCTCGCCTTCGCTGTGGCCGCGCACCTGGAGCCGGAGGTTCTCATCGTGGACGAGGTGCTGGCCGTCGGCGACGCGCAGTTTCAGAAGAAGTGTCTCGGCAAGATGGGCAGTGTGGCGAGGGAGGGGCGCACCGTCCTCTTCGTCTCGCACAACATGGCCGCGGTCAGCAACCTTTGCCGGCGCGGGCTCGTCCTTGAGCAGGGGCGCGTCGCCTACGCCGGCACGCAGACGGAGGCCGTGGCGTGCTATCTGACGAACTGCGGCGCGCCCGGCCGCTCGC